>JAIPFN010000127.1 GCA_021736615.1 Phycisphaerae bacterium
ATACAGCGTGTGCTGAAGCACACCCTACGGTTCATATTGAAGTTACGAAACGAGGTTATCAAGATGGTACAATTTAATCCTAATGCCGGGGCGATCAGACCGAATATCGGTACAGGCGGCGCAACCGGTGCTCAAAAAGGAGCAGGCGGTGCTGACTTTGGCAAGATCGTTCAAAATCAGATATCCAATGTCAACGGTTTACAGGACGAGTCGGCATCGGCGGTGAAAGATCTGCTTGCCGGCAAGAGCCAGGATGTCAATTCAATGGTTGCCGCTGTCGCAAAAAGCGATATGAGCTTTAAGCTGATGGTCGGTGTTCGTAATAAGATCATCGAAGCCTATAAAGAGACCATGCGAATGCAGATCTAACCAAACTGCCCTATCGGTCAGTTTGGAATTACTAATTACTAATTGAGGATTCGGCCTTACGGCCGAGGTAATTTTATGAATTTTCTTGAGAATCTTTCGGTGGTCTGGCAGAAACTTAGCCTGGTTCAGCGAGCTATGCTTATAGCGATACTGGTTGCAGGCGGTATTACTGCGGTATTTTTGACTAAATGGGCGTCTAAACCCAATATGCGTCCTCTTTATACAGGTGTCAGTGCCAAAGACGGCAGCGCTATTACCGATAAACTGAGAGAATTAAATATCCCATACGAACTTCATGGTCCGGGCAATATATATGTTCCAATGGAGCAGGTTGATCAGATGCGTCAAACCATGGCAGGTGCGGGATTGCCGAGCAGTGACAGCGCAGGTTACTCGCTTTTAAGTGAGAGCAAGTTTGGTTCGAGTCCTTTTTTAAACGATGTTAATTTTAAGCGTGCCCAGGAAGGTGAACTTGCCAAATCCATTCAGTCATTCGATACTATTACAAGCGCTCGCGTTCATATCGTTCAGCCTGAGAAAAATCCTTTTGCTGCTTCCGAGCAGAATTCCACAGCTTCTGTCTTTTTGAATATCAAGCCCGGATACACTATCAGCCCATCTACGGTCGCGGCGATCACGCATATGGTTGCAGGCAGTATTGAAGGGCTTAATTCTTCTGGAGTTACTGTTGTAGACAGCCATGGAAATTTACTCAGCAATCCCAATGATGATGCTGTAACCGGGATGGCAAATAGCTATATGAATTATAAAGCCGAAACTGAAAAGCGACTTGCGGCCGAAGCTCAGGAAATGCTCGAGATCGCACTTGGACCGGGCAGGTCAAAGGTTATGGTAAGTGCGGAAGTTGACATGGACAGCGAAGTGGTCAGGACTACAACTCTCGGCAAAGCAGAAACCATAAGTGAAACTATTGAATCAACTACTGAAACAAAAGGCGGCGGCAAGAATGCCAAAGGTGACCCGATTGCCGGAGATCAAAATAACTCTGAAACTATAAAGACGGAAAAAAGTATACCCGAGACAATAACTGAAACTACTAAAATGGCTGGCAAAATTTTGTCTATCTCTGTGGCTGTTATTGTTGATCTTACAGTTATACCGCCAGTCGCTAAGGTTAAAGAAGGCGATACGGCTCCGACTGCTGCTGCACCTACTAAGATAATGCAAGTTGCGGACGTCGAGGAGCTTATGTTAAGTGCTCTTGGTAAAAGTAAGCTTACCAAAGAAAATCTTACAGTTAAAGATGTTCCGTTTAATCGTGCTGCAATTCCTGAGCAGGATGAAACACCCTGGCATGTCGCATATATTGATATATTTAAACAGAGCTCGCTTGGAATCATGGCTATTTGTGCATTGCTGGCACTTAAGGTATTCAGCGGAAAGGTCAAACCAGGTAAGGGCGGCCGAGCAGTTTCCCATTTGCCCGGCGGCAGCGAGGGTGGTATAGCTGCACTTCAATCCGGCGATATGAGAGAACAAATTTCGATTGCATACAGGAGCGACCCTGAGCAGGTTAAGGAATTGTTTACCAGCTGGATCGAAGAAAAAGGTTAATATAGCAAACTTGCCTATGGCAAGCTTGTAATTACGAATTACAAATTACAAATTACGAATTTTGGATTCGGCCTAAAGGCCGATGCTAATTTGTTAAAGGGTTATTAAGTGGCTAAGTTAATTGGATTACGCAAGGCGGCGACGCTGATCATGGGGCTTGACGGGATTACTGCAATTGAATTGCTTAAGGGTCGCCCCCCTGAAGAGGTCCAGGAGATCGCGCTGATGCTGGCACAAGTTGACGCATCCGGCCAGAGAGACACTAAGGAAGAAGATAAGGTTGCGCGTGAGTTTTTAGATATACTGCAAAAGAGACAGGCCCAACGATTTAGTATACGTAAGTTTCTCAATGAAATGCTTTCGTCTGTTCTTGGTTCCAGTAAGGCCGAAGAGATTAAAACTCAGATATTGAATACTACTCAGCAAAAGGATCCTTTTATCGATATTCGCTCGGCGATGATCGACGAGCTTGTACTCGCTCTTAAGGGGCAGCATCCACAGACAATAGCTACGGTTATCGGAGAATTATCGACAGAAAAGAGCCAGGAGATTCTTGAGCTTCTTGATGAACATACCAGGGCTCAAGTGGTTTTCAGAATGACGAGCCTTGAGACTCTTCGTCCCGAAATGAAAAGACGTATCGCAGAGATGGTTGATCAGCGGCTTGCTAAGTTTAAAGGGGAAGTACTTCCAGAAGGTAAAGAGCAGACGCTTCGACGACTTGCAGTCGTGCTTGGCGGTATGAAGACGCAAATGCGTGATGAACTGCTTGAGGCGCTCACCGAAAAGGATGAAGAGATCGGTGCGATGGTTCGTACTCTGATGATTACCTGGGAAGATATTCCCTCTATCGCAGACCGCTCGCTTCAGGATTGTCTGCGAAGCGTGGAAGCGGGAAAAATGGCAGTTGCGCTGTTCGAAGCCGATCCGGATATCGCTTCAAAGTTACGCTCGAATATTTCCGAACGTACCGTCGGTATGCTTGACGAAGAGATATCGCTTATGCAGGAACCGACAGAAGAAGAAGTTACAGAGGCGAGAGAAGAGATCGTACGACCGCTTCGTGAAGCCAACGAGGCCGGTACATTGCGGATTGAAAAATAAGAAGCGGACAGCGTTTTTTATTGGGAATTATAATGTTAAATATGGTTTCAATAATTTTGGACAGGCCTATTTCATCTGCACAGGTTTGCGGCGCAGAAGATAACCAGCAGGTTAAGCAGGCCGCTGCCGCGCAGGCGAAAGCGATGTTTGACGCTGAAATGCAAAAGATCGAAGCAGAGAAGAAGCGTATCGTCCAGTTAATATCGGCAGTCGAGGCGGCAGCGATAGAGATCGACGATATCCGCAAGCGTACGGTAACCGAAAACCAGAAGCAAATAGCTTTACTCGCAGTCGAGATCGCCAGAAAGATACTTACAAGCGAGATCGAAGAAGGCAGGTATGATATCGAGGCAATGATCGAAAAGGCTTTGCAGGCGTCTCCTTCCAGACAAGGTGCCGTAGTAAGACTAAGTCCAGCAGATCACGCGACCATCGAAAAGATAATGAAATCCGGAAACGGTAATTTTGAGAATATAAAGTTTGAAGCCGACAGTTCTATTTTGCCGGCTCAATGTTTTGTGGCGACATCAAAGGGTGTTGTCGAGTATTTCATAGACGATCAACTGAACAGTATTAGCGAAACGCTCAGTTCAAACTGACGTAAGGGCATGTCAGTAATTATTCGTCTTTAGAGTTGGATACGGTACTGGAATATATAATTGGAAAATAACTCTGAAAATCCGGTTGACTTTAAGAGTCTTCACTGTCGTCTTTCGGACATGAATCTTTTGACGTGCAAGGGAACTATTACAAAAGTTGCCGGTCTTGTACTTGAGAGTAATGGGCCTAATATGGGCCTTGGCGAACTTTGCGGAATTCATCTTGATGACGGACGCAGGATTCTTGCCGAGGTTATCGGTTTCAGGAACGGTAATCTTGTGCTTTTGCCGCTTGAAGATGTTGCCGGTGTTCGACAAGGCAACATTGTCACTAGACGTGCAAAGCAGCGGGATTTGACCGTAGGTGACGGGATCCTTGGCAGAGTAATCGACGGTCTCGGTCGCCCCATCGACGGAAAGGGTCCGTTGATCGGTAATGACAGCAGGCCGGTTGACAATATAAGTGTTCCACCGCTTACGCGTAAGATGATCACCGAACCGCTGTCTCTGGGCATACGTTCCATCGACGGTATGCTTACGTGCGGGCGCGGGCAGAGGATTGGCATCTTTGCCGGCAGCGGCGTCGGTAAAAGTGTTCTCCTCGGTGAGATAGCAAACTCCACCGAAGCTGAGATCAACGTAGTAGCACTGGTCGGTGAGCGCGGCCGTGAGGTTCGCGAGTTTATCGAAGAAGATCTTGGGCCAGAAGGGCTTGCCAGAAGTGTTATAATAGTTTCGACATCCGATTCGGCACCGGTGCAAAGAGTTAGGGCTGCATTCGTGGCTGTTACTATTGCCGAGTATTTCCGGGATCAGAGCAAAGATGTTCTGTTTATGATGGATTCGCTGACGCGACTGGCACAGGCTCAACGCGAGATCGGTCTGGCGGCGGGCGAACCTCCGGCTAGCAAGGGATATTGTCCGAGTGTGTTTACATTACTGCCGCGTCTGATAGAACGGCTTGGGTGCAGCGACAAAGGAAGTATAACTGGAATCCTTACGGTTTTGACCGAGGGCGACGACATGAACGACCCAGTTGCCGATTCTGCCCGGTCACTGCTTGACGGCCATTACGTTCTTTCAAGAAAGCTCGCAGAAAAGGGCCATTATCCGGCAGTCGATATTTTGCAGAGCATCAGCAGGCTGATGGGTGTTGTTGTTTCTCGTGAGCACCTGGCCGCGTCGAATAAGCTAAAAGAAATATACGCCGTCTATGCAGACGCTGAAGACCTGATCAATATCGGTGCTTATGTTTCCGGAAGTAACCGCCGCATCGACGGAGCTGTCGCGCTGATTGGCCAGATTAACACGTTTCTTATTCAGTCAGTTCGCGAGCGTTCAAGTTTTAATGAGACGTCCAGGCGACTTATAGAGATCATCAATCAATGGGACTCTATTATTTCGGGTAATGTTGCAACGGCAGGTGCGGGCGTTTAATAAAGCGGCAGGTGCGAAGGTGACAAGTGACAGTTTTGAGAAATTGAAAGTCTTTTAAAGATTGAAGGTTTTTATGGCGCGTTTTGTTTGGCGGTTACAGCGGGTACTGGACATCCGGGAAAAGGAAGAACTGGTATTAAGAAGTGAGCTTATGGCGTTAAGCGAACGTATGGTTGTGCTCAGGCAGGAAATAATGGTTATACGTGCACGAATTCATTCGGCTCTTGAAGAGCTGGGTTATAAGGAGCCTTCAGAACGGTTGTCTTCGCAACAGCTTTTTATGAAGTATTCCGAATACAGTGAAATCGAGATAGATTCGCTTAGATCGCAACTTTCCAACGTTGACAGGCAGCGAAAGGAAAAGATGAATGAGATACTTAAAAAACGCCAATCGATCAAGGCGTTAGAGAAACTACGAGCCAGGGCGAAAGAAGAGTATTTGGCTGATTCGGCACATAAAGAGCAAAATGAACTAGACGAGTACACGAAAAACAAGTTCGGCAGACGTTCGGTTGTGAGTGCCTGAGGTCCGCTTGAAATCAGTACGATTGGAGTTTAATTATGAATAAAAAACAAATAGTTATCATGGCAGGTATCGGACTAATCTGTTTTGCATTGTCATTTACGGTGGGATTGTTTACCAGAAAAGCCAAAAATCAAGCTGCCGATGCCAATAAAACAGATACCCCGCAGGTTGTCGTATCTCTTAGCGAAAATCCTGAACAAATTGACCAGACAGATACGTACGGAGTTGAGCCGGCAGGCAATTTCCGGGCTAAGCAGGTTAGTCTTGACCGGTCACTTAAGGTAAAACAATTAGACAGCTTGATCGACGAGATGCATTCTAAACTGACCGAGTTTAAGGCAAAAGAAAAAATGCTCGCTGAAAAGGAAGGCCGAATTCAGATGTCGATGGAGGAACTACAGAAAGATGTTAAAGAAATGGAGGAGCTTCGGGTTAAGCTTGTCGCCCAGGTTTCGGCGATTAAGCAGCAACAGACAGTCCTTGACGAAAAACTGATATCGATAGGTATAATTGAGAAGAATAATATTATCAAGACTGCTTTGGTATATGACAAGATGAAACCTCTGCCGGCTAGCGAGTCGATGATCAATCTGACAAAATCAAATCAGTTGGACTACGCTGTAAAGATCGCCTATTACATGACGGAAAGAACGTCTGCGAATCTTCTGGCAGAGATTACTAAACAAGATCCTACGCTGGCAGCGAATATGATCGAGAAAATGAGATGGATCAAAGAAGCGAATGAGTAAGGCAAACTAAGTTGTTTGTATTTTATTAATCAATAATTATATTATTTCATTTTAGATGTCGGGAAAGTTTTTACGATGGACATTGCGACAATTGTAGGAATATTGGCAGGTTTTGGTGTTATCATTGCGGCTATTCTCGCCGGTGGCGGTGCGTGGGCTTTCGTTGACATCCCATCAATACTAATTGTTGTAGGCGGAATGCTTTGCACTGTTTTGATTCATTTTTCATTGGGTCAGTTCCTGAGCATCTTTGGTATTGTAAAGAACACGTTTGTAAATAAAACGACCGCCGTGAGTGAACTTGTTCAGCAGATGGTTAATTATGCGGCAATCAATCGTAGAGACGGGGCCCTCGCTCTCGAGCAGGAGATGCGCAATGTTGATAACAAATTTCTCGGCAAAGGTTTACAGGCCCTTATCGACGGTCAGGAAGAAAATGACATCCGTGACCTGATGAATATGGAGACTATCTATATGCAGCAGCGTCATGCCGATGGTAAGAAGGTTCTGGAATTTATGGGTGCATCGGCTCCTGCGTTCGGTATGATCGGCACCTTGATCGGCTTGGTTAAGATGCTCCAGAACCTTTCATCTCCGGATACACTTGGTGCCGGTATGGCTATTGCGCTGCTTACTACGTTTTACGGTGCGGTTATTGCCAACCTGATTTTCATACCGCTTGCCGGTAAACTTGGCCAGTACTCAAAGAATGAATCGCTTGCGATGGAGATGACCATAGAGGGCATCTGCGCAATTGTAAAAGGCGACAGCCCTACAATAGTCAGGGAAAAGATGCAGGCATTTGTTTCGGATTGTAAGCGTGAGGAAGTTAAGATAAATATTTAACTCATGGTCCTTCAAAGTCGGATATTACATCTTTGGCTGTCAGTTATTAGTTTATATTTTGAGTTGTAAGATGGCACAGAACAGAAAAAAAGTTGAACCGGAAGAAACTGCCGGTGCCCCCGAGTGGATGGTTACTTTTAGTGACTGCATGACTTTGCTGCTTACTTTTTTTGTTCTACTTTTAAGTTTTTCAAGCTTTGACGATGCCGCGATGAGCAGAGTTCAGAAATCAATCGGAATGGGCATGCCGGCAAAAGCCAGCATTACAGGAAACATGAACACTTCGCTTGCGGAAATAAAAACCATCAAGAAAGTTGATATCATTACGGAAGGAAGCAAAACTCCTACGCCAACCGATATTGCACTTGGAAATATTGCAAAGCAACCGCGTCTTACGGACTATCAACGCCAGAAAGTCTTCTCCATAGATTCAGACAAAATATTCGTCGGAAAATCCAGCGATGTTATCAACCCGAAGAACAAGCAAATTCTGGATAATATGACAGTTTTCCTTAAGGCCAAACCGAGCAGAGTCGTCGTCAGTGAATTTGACCCTAAAACCCCTGACCATTCCGACAAGTTGGGCCTTAATAGAGCTTGGGCGATAATGAATTATTTTGTAAAATCAAATATTGATGCCTCAAACTTTAGCATAACCGGCTCATCAATGCTTACCAGGAACGACAATATCGATAAACGTCAGATCGTTATTACGCTGCTTGAGGAAGACGTCTACAAATGAGTAGAAACATAGAACCTCCAAAAGAAGAAAAGGCAAAGGTTCCAACCTACATCGTCACATTCTCCGACATGATCACTCTTCTGCTTACATTCTTTGTTCTTCTTTTATCAATGGCCACTGAACAGATTGACGATGCTAAGTTCGAAAAAGGTCGTGACGCACTCATTGATGCAATGTCAAATGTCGGGATCAAAGGTATTTCATTTAGTACAAAGCCTACAATGGGTAAAGTAGAAAGTACGCTTCATCCGGTCGAGAATAACGAAAAATTCACACAAGAAGAAGCTTTGGATGCAACAGAGGAGGTGGTTCGTCGAATATTCAAGGAACTTGAGAAGCAAATGAAGATAACACCTGCTCAGATTACAGGCAAGTCTCCGGATTTCCGGCCAACCAGCATTAAATTTAAAAAAGATGGAGCGGTCTTAAATGAGTCTTCGATGAATTATCTGAAAAAGTTTTCCTTTAATCTACAAGAGAATATTGGCAACCAGAATTTAACTGTATATGTTGTAGGTTTGGCGCAGGATGAGAAGTCTCTTCAAAAGCAGTGCCTTGTTTCGGCAAAGCGGGCCCAGGTAGCAGCTGACTTTCTCAGGGAGTCTTTGCCTGAAGGTCTCCGCTGGAAGATTCACAGTTGGGGAGCCGGTCCCGGGGGACAGTGGAAAACCAACGGCCCGGTTGAAGAAAGTCAGGTTGTAATAGCCGTACTTGGTAATTAAGCACCAGTAAGTTCAGGCCGCCAAAAGTGCGATTTTGAGCCTGAGTTCTTGCTTTGTGTAAAGATATTATACGTTGTTTTGGGGTTTGAGTGGGGATTCCGCGCCTTTTGGGGGATTATTCAATTCTTATGGGCATTTGGGGTTTTGGGTATGCCATTTGCATTCATTAATACTGATTAAGTTCAGTTTGACCAATTAATGACTGTGAAAGTTGAAGAATGCTAAAAGTTAAAAACACTCTTGTTCTAGGCGGTATGATAACGGCATGGCCGGTCCTTTGTCTTGGCATAACTGACCCCAATAGTCAATTCGAAGTCCCCGACAACGGCGATTTCTTCAGTACTTTGATAACATCGATCTTTTTTATTGTTGTTCTCGGTGGAATCGCACTTTATCTTTCTAAGAAGTTCATGCCAAAACTTCGCCCTACGTCCGGCCAAGACATAAATATTCGCGAGACGATCCACCTGGGCCCTAACAAGACGATGCATCTTGTAGAAGTCGGCAAAAAGAAGTTCCTTGTCGGGAGCACCTCTGAAAATATTACGATGCTTGCCGATGTAACCGAAATACTTGACGCTGAAGCCGGCGATGAAGAGATTATTTGAGGACGTCATGCCGATTAGAAAATTTTTAGCGATCCTGGTTTGTTTCTGGCTGCTGATCCCGGCGGGTTTGGTTCATGCCGCAGGTGAAGACGATGCGGCGAAACAGAAAGCAGGGTCACTACCCGGTGTCGGCGAGATACTCGACGTGATCGGCAAGGCGACGACGCCAAATGATACAGCCGACGAGAAACCCGAATGGTCGGGTCCGATCAAACTGGTTATTGTTTTCACCGCACTTGCGATTATCCCAAGCCTTTTGATCATGATGACGTCGTTTACGCGGATCATTATCGTTTTATCATTCGCCAGGCGTGCGCTCGGTACGCAGACTATTCCTCCGACAACCGCGATCATCGGGCTTGCGATGTTTCTTACGCTGTTTACGATGGCTCCGACATTTTCCGAGATAAACGAAAAGGCCATCGGCCCGTATCTTGCCGATAAGGCAGATTTTAATACGGCACTGGCGACGGCCGGTGAGACTATCAAAGGGTTTATGCTCAAACAGGTTCGGCCTGCCGATCTTACGCTTTTTGTTCAGATGTCCAGGATCGAAAAGCCGGCAAGCCCTCAAGCGGTTCCGCTTTACGTGACGATCCCTGCGTTTATTATTAGTGAATTTCGTACTGCTTTTGAGATGGGATGCCTTTTGTTTATCCCGTTTTTGCTGATCGATCTTGTTACTGCGAGTATTCTTTTGAGTGCGGGCATGATGATGCTTCCGCCGGTTATGATATCGCTTCCATTTAAGCTGATATTGTTTATTCTTGTCGACGGATGGTCGCTGCTTGCCAAGAGTTTGAGTTTGAGTTTTGGTGGATAGTTGGAGATACTGTTATGGATGCTAATTGGGTTTTGTTTCTTGGGCGCCACACTATTGAGACGGCGTTTCTGGTTTCGGCTCCGATACTTATTGTTTGTATTGTAGTCGGTCTCCTGGTTTCTCTGTTCCAGGCGGTCACCTCGCTTAAGGACATGACATTGTCTATGGTACCAAAACTCTTTGCCGTCGGAATTACAACGGTAATATTCGGCGGGTGGATGCTTGAAGTAGTCTTAAAGTTCACCAATGAGATATTTTTCTATATTCAGAAATACGGTTCATAAGTATGGATTTTTTTGAAGGTAGAATCCTTGCCTTTGTGATAATTCTTACGAGGGTATCGGCGTTTATGATGTCCGCACCGCTGTTTAGCTGGGTTGCGATCCCGGTAAGAATAAGAGTCGCGGTCGCATTTTTGACAACTATATTTTTTGCCATGATAACTCCGGCAGCCGAGTCCGTCAATTCGATCATCCAGGTTTTTCTTTTGCTCGCCAATGAAGTGGTATACGGTATAGCATTGGGGCTTATAACGACAATGCTGTACTCAGCTGTGAAAATTAGCGGCAGAATAGCAGAGCGGCAAATGGGCATGGCGATGGCCGAAGTGATGGACCCGTTTACCGGCGAAGGGGCCCAGCCGATTGGTATGACCATGGAGATACTTTTTATAATGCTGCTGCTTTCAGTAAACGCGCATCACTTTTTTTTAAAGACAATAGCAACGAGTTTCGAGGTTTTTGCACCTGGAACCACTCCTGAATTGATAGTGCTTGTCAAGGGGATAATAGCGTCGGGTTCGCTGATGCTTACGATGGCTCTTAAACTTGCCGTACCGACAATGGGGGTATTTATGGCCCTGACTGTCGTACTTGGAATACTTGCGAGAATCGCGCCGGAGATGAATATATTCTTCCTGAGCTTTCCGGTCAGGATTGGGCTTGGACTTATAATCATAACTTATCTGGTGCCGTTTATTAATAATTATACAGGCGAGTTTGCTAAAATGCTTACCAGATTATTGCCGCTTGGCTAACTCTTAAGTGATAAATATTATTATTGGGCAATGCGACCTTAAATTGAAAGTAGAGTTTTAGATGGCTGAGAAACCTGCCGGCGAACGTACCGAAAAAGCGTCCCCGCGACGTATACGCAAAACGCGTCAAAAGGGACAGGTTCCGCATAGCCAGGAACTCCCTTCGGTATTGTCGCTTGCTACACTGCTGGTTGTATGCATGGCAATGGGGCCAAAAGTCTTCGCCTGGTTCAGGATGCAGATTACCGAAAGTATGTCATTGAACAGTGAGTTTATGACTACTCCAGATGCATTTGTCGGCTTTTTCTCTTCAAAGATTATTGAAACAACAGTTATCGCGGCTCCGTTTTTTGTCGCACTTATTATTGCAGGTGCCGCCGGCTCAATTTTTGTCGGCGGAATGACCTGGTCAATGAATCCTCTTAAGTGGAAACTCAGTGCAATATCGCCAATAAAAGGTGTGAAGAATTTATTTTCCACGAGCTCTGTCATGAACCTTTTGTTGTCGATTGCAAAAATCGTCCTTATTACTGCAATAGTATGGTTTTATTTCCGTGACAAACTCCCTTCGTTCATAAGCCTTCAATGGTTATGGCCGACAGATATCCCGAGTGCCATCGCAGGTCCTATTGTAGTAGTTGTAATTCGTATCTGTATAGCTCTGATCGCAATAGCACTCATCGACATTGCGTACCAGAAGTGGAAGTATATGAAAGATATGAAGATGACTAAACAGGAGGTTAAAGAAGAGCACAAAGAAACCGACGGCTCTCCTGAAGTTAAAAGCAAAATCCGTCAAAAACAGATGGCGATAGCGACTAAGCGGATGCTTGAAGAAGTACCAAAGGCCGATGTGATCCTGGTTAACCCGACCCATGTCGCGGTAGCTATCAGATACGACTCGGCTGTTTCGGATGCACCGGTTGTCAAAGCCAAAGGCGGCGACCATATGTGTGAAAAGATCAAAGAGATCGCCAGGGCTTACGGTGTGCCAATCGTCCGAAAACCTAAGCTGGCAAGAACCATTTTCAAGACCGTCAAAATCGACCAGCCAATCCCGGAAAACCTGTTTGTCGCTGTCGCCGAGGTTCTTGCAATGATCTACAGAATCAGGCAGAGAAAACGAATGGGAAAGGCAAATGTATAATGCCTAATGACTGAAACCCCTTAACAAAATATGTCGGAAATCGTAACTTATAAAAATGATTCTACTGTTGAGGCTAAGGCACGTCGTGCTTTGGAGCCTTCCATGCTTGCGCGCGGGCAGGTTTTATTCGTTGCCTGTTTAGTGGTAATCATTGCCGCAATTGCTATCCCGGTCCCGGCGAGTTTTCTGTGGCTTCTTGACGCAGGGTGGATACTCACGGTTTGTTTGTCGGCTGCGATACTGATGCTTGCTATGATGGCGAAGAACCTGTCAGAGCTTTCCGGATTTGCATCATTTGTCGTATCGATCACGTTGATCCGGCTTGGGTTTGCCGTCGCTTCCGCAAAGTTGATAATAATTCAACAGTCGGCTGGAAGTTTAATCGAAAAAACCGGCTCGCTTTTGATGCTGGAAAACATTTCGCTATACGCGGTCGTTATACCGGTTATGGTACTTGCCGGTGTCGTTATGATTTTCATGGCGACCGGCAGCGTGATTAAAAAAACGTCTAAATATGCGACCGACACATTGCCCTTTAAATACATCAGTGCCGAAGCCGACCTCAACGCTTCGGTAATAAGCCAGTCGCAAGCGGCAGAAATTAAAGATAAGATCAAAACCGAGGCGAAGTTTTATGTTTCAATGGCAACGGCAGGGAAATTCCTGCGATTTGACGCGGTGATCAATGTCCTGATCGTTGGCTGTTCGGCACTTGGGATATTAAAGTCACATGCGGCGATGGGAGTAAGCGGTGGAGTCGCCGGCACTTCATTCGGATACGGTTCTGTAGAAGTCGGCATAATGCTTTCGGTCGGGCTTTGGGCGATGGTGTTTTTACCGGCAATCGTCCTTGCGTTTTCGAGCAGTTCGGTAGTCAACAAGAATAACCTTCATGCCGGCAGCGTCGCCAAAGCCTCAATCACCGGCGAAAATACTAATAACACCGAAATAATCGACGCGGAGGACGACGAGTTTGAACTGCTTAACCCTGATTTCGCGGATGTTTCCAGCCGGATCAAAAATGGAAGAAGACTTGACATTGCCGATGATTTTGAGGACAATTCAGATAATCGCCTTGAACCGGCAAACGAAAATATTATTGACAAAATCACTGAGGGTGAAAACATGTATGCTGATATTGCAGAGTTGGTCGTTAGCCAATGCCATAACGGACCGGTGACAGCACTTCTTTGTTCCGAGAGCGTCGAGCTGCTGCCGGTAACTACGGCAGTTAAGATCGCCATAGAACTGACAGATCGAGGAAAAAAATGTTTGCTGATAGATGCTGATACGACAAGAGACGCTGTCTATAAAGTATTCGACATAGAACCGAATTTAGCGGCTGGACCGGTTGACTGCTGCATAGACAATCTTTCAATATGGGCAGTCAGCAATCAGAGCAAAACAATCGGCAGCGATCTTGCCGCTAAGATCAGCGAAGTCGGCGGCGATTACGATTGCGTTATGATCTATGCCCCGCGGGTCGAGGACTCAAACTACTATGGCAAACTTGCCGGTCTTGTAAGTGTTGCCGGGTTTGCCATAGGCAATCCTGTTAGTGAAGAAAAGTATATCCTGCAGTTAAAGGGTCTGCTTGCCTCGGTGGATTGCAAGTGCATCGTCAGAGAAAGCCTGGCTTAACTATTCATCTGAAGCATACTCAATGATGAGAGTTGCTGCTGCAGGATTGTCATGGTTTTTTCAAGACGAGCAAACTGTGCGGTTAGACGTGCCTCTTTTTTCGTCAGCCTTTTCTCCTCCAGTGCAATTCTGTCGTCGATAGCTTCCATGGCTTTTTTACCGCTTTCCGTATCAATGGCAAGGTACCCCCTGGGTACCATATTTTCGTCGACAGTAGTGTCAAGGATGTCTTTGAGGCGATCTTTGAGTGCTCCTGCAAAACCCTGTTGAACATGAATTGTCGCCGTATACGTCTGGCTAGCCGAAAGAGAGTCCATGTCAATACTGATTTGCAAATCGCGTTCCGGGTACCACTCATCGCTATCCGCGTTAAGTCTTCCCTTTATTGTTACCAGGCCATTATCATCCCAGGTGTCGGCGGGCTGATAGTGCCATTGAGTTTCCGATGAATGCTTAATTCTTACCTGTAAGATATCTCCGGCACCATCGGTATCGACTTCAACTTCATAGTCGCCGACCTCCGTGTATTGGCTGGAACCGGTGAAATTGATTATATTCTTGTCTGTCCCGCTGCTCTTGCCGGCATTGAAGGCACCTATCAGTGCCGCCACTGCCTCATAATCATTCTCAATCGCCTCGTCGAGTTTGGCTTCGTCGAGTTTAAGCGTTCCAAGGCTGTCCTGGTCGCTGCTGAAATCCAGGCCGATCTCCCATGCGTAGATATATTCTTCTTCGCCTTCTGTAAACCCAACCGCCGGTGTTCTGATCCCTGCTCTCATGATGGATTGAACGACCTTTGTTGTGTAGTTTGAGATCAGGACGCCTGCTTTCTTTGTCTCTTCGTCGTATGCTGATTTTTCCTTGATGAAGGATATTGTCGAATTATATGAGCTTACCAGACCCTTGAGCTTGGATTTTAAAGAATTTAAATCTTTGTTAAGGCTGATCTGAACTGTTCCAACATCGTAAAGCTCAATAGATACGCCCGGCAGAACGCCCGAGAATGAATTTGAACTCCTGCTTATCCAGGCCTTTGCCGTTTCTTCCATGGAATAATTTGATGCACCCGACTGGTCGAGTAAAGCCGGGTCTATAGAAATCATCGACGCATCGCCTATCGAAGAAGCAAATGTAAATTTAACATCGCCTGCGTCGAGAGAACCCGAGACGGTTATGTCACCAGCGTTTACGTTTGACAGGCCTTCGAGAGCGGCCTGTATCACGGCGTTAGAAGCGTCAACGGCAATGTTACCTGTTGTCTGTCCGTCGTAAGTCAGCGTATATGTTCCCGTAGCTGGCGATGTTACCGCAGAAAGTGTCTGTACTTCATTTGCCGGATAACCGTCGACTTTTATCTGACTGTCCTGGGCGGCCTGGGTTCTGATGAAATCTCCGGCATTGAGAATATTGGAAAGCAACCCGCCTTCTGTTCCACCGTCAGCTGTGGCATCGCTGAAAGTCGGCAGAACCAGCGCAGCAGGATCACCGCCGCCT
>JAIPFN010000128.1 GCA_021736615.1 Phycisphaerae bacterium
ATCGATAACCGCAAGGCGTTCGGTTTTAACTTTGACCCGAGTCACCTTCACTGGCAGATGGTCGATCCGGTTCAGTTTATCCGTGCGTTTCCAGATCGGATCTACCACGTTCATATGAAGGACGCGGCGTTGCAGCTTGACGGCAAGAGCGGCATTCTCGCTTCGCACCTGAACTTCGGTAAGCAGAACCGCGGCTGGGACTTCCGTTCGCTCGGACACGGCGGCGTTGATTTTGAAGAGATCATCCGTGCACTAAACCATATCGATTATGACGGTCCTCTTTCTGTTGAGTGGGAAGACTGCGGCATGGAGCGTTTCCACGGTGCTACAGAGGCTTGCGATTTCGTCAAGCAGGTTGATTTCTCGCCATCGAATGTTCAGTTCGATGCCGCGTTTGATGATTAATGATACGCCCTTCGGGTGTGCAAATTATTTCTGGGTCCCGGGCTTATGCCCGGGGCAACAGATTTTAAATCCATTTTTTTTAATAGGGGCTTTGCTGTGAAAAGACGTGATTTTCTTAAGGCCGGCGTCGGTGCCGTAAGTTTTCCATACCTTATTCCATCTTCTGCGATGGGAAAGGCAGGAACAGTCGCACCGAGTAATCGTATTGTGATGGGCGCTATTGGTACCGGTTCTATGGGTACCGGCGATCTTCGCGGTTTTCTTGGTAAGAACGAGGTTCAGTTTGTCGCTGTTTGCGACGTTGACTCGGTTAACAGGAAAAACGCTAAGAAGCATGTTGACGATAGATACGGCAATCAAGACTGTGCAGATTATGAAGACTATCGCGATCTTATCGCTCGCGGCGACCTTGACGCAGTTATGCATGCATTGCCGGATCACTGGCATGGGATCGTTTCTGTTGCGTGTGCACGTGCGGGACTGGATATTCACGGACAAAAACCTCTTGCCAGAACGATCAGGGGCGGCAGGGCGATCAGCGATGCGGTTAAGCAGTACGGTCGTGTATGGCAGACGGGAAGCTGGCAGCGGTCAGTAGGTTATTTTCATAAAGCAGCCGAACTAGTCAACGCAGGCGTTATCGGCAAGGTTAAATACTGCGAAGTAGGTTTGCCAAATGGTGGCGGCAGCGGGGTTCTTCCGGTTACACCTGTGCCTGAAAGGCTTAATTATGATATGTGGCTTGGACCTGCCCCCTGGCGTGAACATGTAGCCTTGAATGGTGATACAGTGCACTGGAACTGGCGTTGGGTAATGGATTACTCCGGCGGTCAGCTTACCGACTGGGCCGGTCATCATATCGATATCGCTCACTGGGGTCTTGGTTTGGATAACACCGGGCCTGTTTCGATCACCGAGGCGAAGGGCGTGTATCCGACAGAGGGAACTTACGATGTGCCTACCGCTTACAGGTTCAAGAATACATATGCCAACGGCGTTGAGATAGTAGTCGCTAACGAATCGCAGCAGCCGCATGGTATGGGCGCATGCTGGTACGGCGAGAACGGTCAGTGGATACATGTCAAACGCGGCGGGATGAAAGCCAGCTCGCCAGAGATTTTAAAGACTGTACTTGGACCCAATGACAAGCGGCTTTATAAGAGTACCGACCACATGCAGAATTTCCTCGATTGTGTTAAGGACAGAAAAAAAACGATCACCCCGGTAGAGACAGCTCATAGGTCGATCAGTGCCGGACTGCTTGGTGAGATCGCGATGCTTACGGGCAGGGATCTTAAGTGGGATCTTGTTAAGGAAACGTTTATCGGTGACGAGGCGGCGAACCGCTACCTGTCACGCCCGTTCCGTACACCGTGGCACTACTAACAATTTATAATTGATTATTTATGATTTATAATTGAATGATTCGGCCCTAGCCGAGGCTTAATATATATGAGAGGTATTGAAATGGGTTCTTTATTGAAAAAAATAGTCGTTTGTGTTTTTATGATCGGTATTGCCGGCTGTGCTTTTGCTGTTAATGAAGATGAGATCGCTAAGATTAATGCGGCGGCTCCGACGAAGGCTCCTGCTTCGCCTAAGAAGACGCGTAAGGTTCTGGTGTTTAGTTTGTGTAAAGGTTGGAAGCACGGTTGTATTCCGTACTGGGAACAAGCATTAAGTATTATGGGCGAAAAGACCGGAGCATTTACGGTTGATCACAGCATAGACATGAGCGTTTTTACCGCAGATAACTTGAAACAGTACGATGCGATCTGCTTCAACAATACGACCAAGCTGGAGCCGGATGCCGTTCAGCAAAAAGCGATCATGGATTTTATTACCGGCGGCAAAGGCATCGTCGGCGTCCACGCGGCTACTGATAATTTTTATAATTGGCCCGAAGGCAATATGATGATGGGGGGCGTGTTTACCGGGCATCCGTGGGGCGGCGGAGGTACTTGGGCCGTTAAGATCGACGATCCGGAACATCCATTGATGAAGATGTTTGCAGGTAAAGGATTCAAGATTAACGACGAGATATATCGCACTGATGAACCGCAGTATACCAGGAGCAATCAGCGAGTTTTGATGAGCCTGGATATGTCGGATGAGAAAACAAAAAACGCCGGGGGTGTTAAACCTTCCGATATGGATACCGGTATCAGTTGGATCAAGTCAGTTGGCAAGGGTCGGCTGTTCTACTGCTCTTTAGGGCATAATAATCATCTGACCTGGTACAAGCCTTTACTGGAACATTATCTTGCAGGTATCCAGTTTGCGATGGGTGATCTTGATGTTGATACTGCTCCGGTACTTCCCTTTGCAGGCGAGATAGGTCCGGATATTCGAACGCTACTTAAACCCGTTATGGCTTTTGAGTATGGCAAGTCGCGAAAGCCTCTTATCGATTTTGAAAATGTGCTTAAACAGGCTTCGAGTTCTCCGGAGCGTTTGCAGTCTATTGAGAGTAGTATGTGCAGCGAACTCCTTAGCGGCGGAACAAACGCTGGTAAGCAGTTTATTTGTCAGAAACTTGGGCTTATAGGAACTTCGCAGTCTGCGGTTCCTTTGGGTTTGGTGCTTAAGATTACCCCAGAAATATCAGCAGATGCGATTATGGCTTTGGAACGTATTGGAGGCAGTGCTGTAGAAAACGTTCTTCTTGACAATCTTGACAGTGCGCAAGGTGATGTCAAGGTCGGTATTATCAATGCTCTCGGTTCATTAAAGAGTAATCAGTCTGTTGAGGTGATCGGTGCTTTGGCACTTTCTTCGGATAAGAAGGTTGCAGTTGCTGCTATCGCGGCACTAAACAATATAGGTACACGCAAGGCAAGTGAGAAACTGTCGGCCGTATTGAAAAAAGTCGATCCTACATTGAAGGCGGTTGTCCAGGGGGCAATAATCGAGTGCGTAAATAAAGCTCCCGCGGGAGACTGGAAGTTCGACGTATGCAAGTCAGTATACGATAGTTCTGCAACGCCTGAGGTCAAGGCGGCGGCTTTGAAGGGTATAGTTTCGTCGCTGGGCAATAGAGCCGGCGAAACGATTGTTGCGGGATTGAAATCCGATGAGCCGGCGGTTGTTGATGCGGCTGTTTCGTGCATTGGCGATGTTAAACGCGTTAAGGTAGTAGCGGGGATTTTCGGCTGTTTCGATGACCTTGGCGCCGACGCTCAGTTTAAGCTTTTAAGCTGCGGCGAACAAATGGGTACTCCGGCTGTTTCCGATGCTGCGTTTAAGAGTGTTTCCAGCGATGATGAGAAGATTCGTATTGTTGCGATTAAGGCTCTAAGTAAAGTAGGCGGCGTAAAAGCGGTTAGTGTCCTTGTCGACAAGATTTTGAATTCCTCCGGCACTGAGCAGGCAGTTGCTCGTGAGAGTCTCTACCTTCTTTCGGGTCCAGGCGTTGACGAAGAAATTGTTTTGCTTGCAAAGAAAAACAAACAGACCGAACTTATTCAGGCGGTTGGCTACAGAAAGATTGCCGGTGCCGTTGGTATGCTTGCGGAATTGACCGCTTCGTCCGATACGAATGTTGCCACACAGGCTTTCAGGTCGCTTGCTATGGCAGGGACGAGCGATGATATTGAACTGGCCGTAGGTTTGCTGGTTAATCTCAAAAATGAATCTCTGCGGCCTGAGGCAGAAAAATGCCTTGCCGAAATCATTGTTTCAAATGACGTTAATATTAAGCCTCTTATTTCTGCGATTGAGTCAGCAAAGGATACTAAGCTGCAAGTTTCATTAGTAATGGCCCTGGGCAAAACCGGTGTAGATAAAGCCTTTGGTGTTTTATACGATATTATCACCGATGCCGGGAAATCCGACGAAGTTAAGATCGCAGCGATTGCCGCACTTTCTGACTCCAGCAACGGCAATGTGGTTTCGTACCTTATGAAAGCTTATGAGAATTTGTCGAACAAGTACCAAAAGGCTCTTGCTTTTAAAGGCATAGTTAAGACCATACCGCTTAATGGCGGGGGAAATACCCAGGTTAAGATCGAACTGTTTAAAAAAGCTCTTGGGATGTCTTCCAGTGAAGATGAGAAAAAACTGGTCTTTTCGGAAGTTTCTAAAATCCATAACGTTGATACGCTTAAGTTTGTAATGTCTTATATTGAAGACCCTGTGTTGAAGGACGATGCGGCTGGGGCGGCAATTTCGATTGCCTACAGGTTGTCCGAAAACCGGAACAAGCAAAACAGGGATGCTGCAAGACAGGCGATGGAAAAGGTCATGGAAGTTTCTTCTAATGACCAGACCAAGAGCAAAGCAAAACGCGTTCTTGACGGGATAAAAGATTAAGCCGGTTTGTTTGTGAGCAGGATTTTTAATATTTAAAGTTTATTTTTAAGGTATTTACAATGAAACTGACACGTCGTAATTTCATGTCATCGGCAGCGGCTGCTGGTGCTGCTTTTACTATAGTCCCAAGTCACGTTCTCGGCGGCACAAAGTATATCGCTCCAAGTGAAAAGCTTAACATCGCCGCTATTGGTTCCGGGGGTAAGGGTTTTGACAATATCAATGCGTGCAGCAAAGAAAATATTGTCGCGCTTTGCGATGTCGATTACGCCCGCGCAGCCCGGACATTCGAGAAATATCCGAATGCCAAACGGTTTAAGGATTTCCGTGTTATGCTTGATGAGATGGATAAGGACATCGACGCAGTTATCGTCGCTACCCCTGACCATACTCATGCCGTCGCTGCAATGAAATCGATGAAGATGGGCAAACATGTTTACTGCCAAAAACCTCTGACTCATACGGTTTATGAGGCTAGAAAGCTTACTGAAACTGCCCGCGAAATGGGTGTTGCTACGCAGATGGGTAACCAGGGCCATTCCGGCAGCGGTTGCAGACGTATTACGGAATGGATCGCCGACGGTGCTATCGGTGACGTAAGAGAGGTTCACTGCTGGACGAACAGGCCCGTATGGCCGCAGGGCATTTTGCGTCCGACGGATACGCCGCCCATACCGAAAGACCTAGACTGGGATCTTTGGCTTGGACCTGCCCCGGTTCGTCCGTACAATCCGGCGTATCTTCCGTTTAACTGGAGGGCGTGGTATGACTTTGGCTGCGGGGCACTCGGTGATATGGCTTGTCATATTATGGATGCGGCATACATGGCGCTCGATCTGAAGTATCCGACCAGCGTGCAGGCAAGCCGCGGCGAACAGGTTCAGGAAATGTGGAAACGCGTTGAAAACAATGAGACCTATCCGAACGCTTCGGTCGTGCATTACTCGTTCCCGGCTCGAGGGGAAATGCCTCCAGTCAAAGTGCATTGGTACGACGGCGGAATCCTCCCGGAAATCCCGGAAGAGCTCGGTTCTCGCGGTCTGGGCGACAGCGGTACTATCTTCGTAGGCGATAAGGGAAAAATCGTGTCATATACGTATGGCAACGATCCGATGCTTCTTCCGAGTTCGCTGCATAAATCTTATAAGCAGCCCGAACCGACAATCAAGCGGATCAAAGGCAGCCACGAGCAGAACTGGATCGACGCATGCAAGGGCGGTGACCCTGCATGTTCTAACTTCGATTATTCAGGTCCGTTCACCGAGATGGTCGTTATGGGCAATTTCGCTATCAGGATGCCCGGAAAACTGCTCATGTGGGACGGCCCGAATATGAAGGTTACAAATAATGAAGCGGCTAATGCACTTGTACACAAAGAATACCGCAAAGGCTGGACGCTTTAGAATTGATTATTGATTATTTATAAACGATTATTTAAGGGAAAAAATTATGTTTAAGAAAAGTTTACTTGTTGCATTGATGGTTGTTGTTATGTTGTCCGGTTTTTCGTTTGCTGCCGATGCGAAGAAGCCTGATGAAAGAACTCGTACAGGCCGTAGGGGCGGTAACAGAGAAAGATGGCCTCTTGCTGTTCAGGCGTATTCGTTCAGGAATTTTTCGCTTTTTGAAGCTATTGAAAAAGCTCAAGAAGCCGGCCTGAAATTTCTGGAAGCCTATCCGAATCAGATAATCAGCAAGGAAATCATCGCTGAAGACGGCAAACCCGTAAAACTGTGGTTCAACATTTCGCCTGAGATCAAACAGCAGATCAAGGACAAACTGAAAAAACATGACGTAAGGATGATTAACTTTGGTGTTACATGGTTGTCGAGTAAAGAACCGGAATTGCGACAGGCATTTGACTTTGCCAAAGAAATGGGTATACGCACACTGATTTGTGAGCCGGATATCGACAACATGCCGCTCATCGACAAACTGGCCAATGAGTACAAAATCAAGGTTGGTATCCATAACCACCCTAATCCATCTAAGTACTGGAACCCGGATACTGTTCTCAAGGCCCTCGAGGGTAGAAGCAGGATGGTTGGAGCAACGGCAGATACCGGTCACTGGTGCAGGTCGGGCCTGGATCCCGTCGAGCAGATCAAAAAGCTAAATGGACGCATTGTCAGCTTACATCTTAAGGATCTTAAGGATTTTGGCACGAAAAAAACACACGATGTCCCGTACGGCACGGGAACGAGCAAAGTAAAAGAAGTTCTTGAAGAATTAAATAAACAGGGTTTCAGAGGCGTCTTTTCTATTGAGTACGAACATAACTGGAATGATTCGGTACCGGAAATCAAGGAATGTGTGGCATTCTTTAACAAAACAAAAGCCGAGTTAAAGCCTGTTAGAAGTGAAAGAGAGCCAAGAGGCGATAGACAAAAGACCGACAATGACAAAAAACAGCCAAATAATGCAGATAAAGCAGAAAAGAAATAAAAAAGTTGCTGATATTTCTACTTAAAGAAACTATTTGCAATTGTTAGGCTTTTTTTATACTATAAGAAAAAATCTTTTTAGTTATATTTTGGAGAATCAAAAAAATGAGTAATAAAATAGACAGGCGCCAGTTTTGTCAGTCAACGGCCGCACTCGGAGCGGGCCTTTTTGTCGCCCCGAATATCCTGGCAGCTAACAGCACTGCAAGTGCTGCTAATAAATATGACATCAATGTCGCTCTGATTGGTGCCGGTGCTGAAGGTCAGGTTCTTTTTGACTCGGTTACCGGTATCGGTTTAAGGTCGGGAATCAAGTTCAAAGCAGTTTGTGATATCTGGGAAAACCAAAACCTCAAGAATTTCGCCCAGAAACTCGGTAAGTTCAGTAGGATTGGTTACAACAACAATGCGTATACCGATTATAGAGAGATGCTCGACAAGGAAAAGGGCAAGATCGACGCAGTGATCATTGCCACTCCTGACTGCTTCCACGCCGAGCACACCAATGCCTGCCTTGAGGCGGGTCTGCATGTTTACTGCGAAAAGGAAATGTCCAATACCGTCGAAGGTGCAAAGTCGATGGTAGAAACCGCCAGAAAGACCGGAAAACTCCTCCAGATCGGTCATCAGCGGAGAAGTAACCCTAAGTACAGGTTCGTCAAGGATAACATTATAGATAAGGTTGTTAACGGCCAGACAATGCTTGGCGAGATTACGACTGTAAACGGTCAGTGGAACAGAAGCCTTGCTGCGTGCAAGGATAAGGTCGCTCCTGCGGGAACGGCAATACCTCAGGAGATTCTCGACAAATACGGCTTTAAAACCATGCAGCGTTTCATGAACTGGCGATGGTACAAAGGCCTTGGCGGCGGACCTATCGTCGACCTGGGTTCTCACCAGATCGATGTATATAGCTGGTTCCTCGGCGAAGCACTTCCAAAGTCAGTAATGGCAAGCGGCGGTATTGACTACTGGACCAATCATGAGTGGTATGACAATGTAATGGCGATTTTCGAATTTGAGACCAAAGCAGGCCCGGTAAGAGCTTCATATCAGACTCTTACTACAAGCAGCAGCGGCGGATATTTCGAAAAATTTATGGCCGAAAACGGCACCGTTGAAATTTCTGAAGATCCCGAGATATATAAAGTCGGGAAGGATATGAAAGTGGTCCACCAATTAGAACAGAACTTGAAGGCAAAGGGTGGATACTCCTGGGATCCATGGATAAATGAGGGGATCATTTCTACGATTCCTAGACCTGAGAAAAAAGCTAACAGCGGAATTGTCGATGTTCGCAACAGTCCTCCGCTGATGCCCCATAAGATCAATAAGACAATAGATGTTTTACCGCATACGCCGCACCTGGTGAACTTCTTTGATGCTATCCGTGATAAGAACGTTAAGCTTAATTGCCCGGCCGAGGTTGGTTTCCACACGGCTGTTATGGTTCATAAGGTTAATGAAGCTGTAGAAGCACGCAAGGCCCTGGATTTCAAGAAAGAAGATTTCCACGTTTAATCTATTTAGATTTCAGAGAGCCGGAGGTTCTAATGCTTTCGGCTCTTATTTTTTGTTGTAAATGTAGTATTTTATTTATAAATTTTGCCTTTTTACCCGGATGACCGCTTTTCTTTTGTCATGCTGGTGGTAACGGACTGAAACTAGAATGAATTTATTAAGGAGAGTAACATGAATAATGCACAATTGCCGGACTATATCGCATCGGCAAAACCAAACCCCGCCGGAAACCGCGGACCGTGGCATAAAAACACGGCTCCTGCATATGCGGGAATTTTCCTGTCGGTACCCTTCATGGCCGGTATGGCAGGCGCCCTCGTCGCCGGAAGCATAACAGCAGCTATCATCGGCCTGTTCATGGGAGCGATGTTCTGTCTGGTAATCTACTATGTACCGGCAAAGCTTGGTATGAAAACAGGAATGCCGCTTTATGTGGCTGCATCATCAACATTCGGTACCCACGGCGGAATCCTTATTCCTGGACTGCTTATGGGAGTCGTGCAGATTTTCTGGCATGCGGTGTTTACCACATCTGCTGCAGGTTTCTTTATGCAGGCCATTAACGTTGACCCGGCTGGAAATAAAACTCTTTACTGGGTAGTTTGTGCCGTTCTTGGTCTGCTGATGGCTTTCGTTGGCGCAGTAGGCATCGGTTTGCTTGGTAAACTTTCAAGCTTTTTGCCGATCTTCCCACTTGCCGCCATCGCTATCGCTGCTATCGCAAACAGCAAGGGGCTGGGCAATTTCACTACAGCCGTAACTCCTGAGAGCGGGACTTTGCCTGTCGCAAGCGTTGCAATGTTCGCTGCTCTTGCAGCTACTGCCGGTTTCTTTGCTTCTGCCGGTGTAGCAGGTACCGACTTTGGTATGAACAGCCGTAACGAAAAAGATGTCGCACTCGGTGGTTTTGTCGGCGTTACTGTTGCCGCGTTCGTTGCAGGTGCTCTGGCGATAATCGCTATCGCAGGTGCAGCCGGTCGAAACCCCGATGTTGCCAAGCTTGTTCTTGACGGCGATGTATTCGGTGCTTTTTTCGGTTCGATAAATGAAATTGGAGCATTGTCAAAAGTGTCAGCATGGGTATTTGTTATCGCATGTATCTGCCCGCTTGGTTTTTGCGCGTTCCTTGCCGCTAACGCTTTCTCTACGATGATGCCGAAAATCCCACGTACCCCAATGACTTTGGTTGCCGGTGCCGTAGGTGTTGTTCTCGCCGCAACGGGTATTGCAAATAACCTCGTCGGTTTCTTCCTGATGGTCGGTGCCGCTTTCGGTCCTATTGCAGGTGTTATGCTTGCCGATTTTGTTCGCCATGGCGGATGGGCAGGACCTCGTAAAGGCATCAACTGGGCAGGCTATATTGCTTGGGGTATTGGGCTCTTGATGGGTCTGCTTGGTCCTATTACGGGCGGGAAACTCGGCTATGGTCTTGAACCTCTAGTTGCTATGGTTGTTGCAGCAGCAGCTTACTTTGTTCTTGCGGCTATGGGTCTTGAGCCCGAGAGCGTTGAGCTTCCTTCTTCTGAAGAATAGAACTACAGGGGGTGGGTTCGTCTCACCCCCATTTTTTTGTATAATTTGGAATTAGTACTATGTTGAAAATAATGTTTTTGAATTCTGTTTCTTTTTTGCTGTTGGTTACCGGATGCGCAAATGCTTTGCCGAGTGCCGATGGGCTTGAGATTTCAATCGCCGGCGAAAAGCTGGTTATTTCGGCTGGTTCGGTTGATTTGGTTACCTATCAACAGAAGCCGATGACTAAACCCAAAGGCAGCGATAAATTTAAGGGCAGCAACTTCATACATCCCTTAAAGACTCCGGCGGGCTTTTGCCTGACCGATCTTCAGCCTAATGACCATCTGCATCACTTTGGTCTCTGGTGGCCGTGGAAATATTTAGAGGCCGAAGGCCGAAAAGTGCTGTACTGGGAACTCCAGCAGGGTGAAGGGATTATTGAGGCTCAAGGCATTGTAAATACTGCAAAAACGCCTGATTTCGCCGCTTTCCATGCTGAAAGTCATTACATTGACAAGACCGCTCCAGATGGGCCTAAGGTTATACTCATCGAAAAACTGACAGCACATGTTTCGCCTATAACAAAATCTCCTACCAATGGGTATTTCCTTGACCTGGTTATTACTCAAACCCCCGCGATCAAAACCCCGGTAGAGGTCGTCAAGTATCGCTACAGCGGTTTTAGTATTCGAGGTGCAGCGTCCTGGAATAAAGAAAACAGTAAGCTTATCACTAGCGAAGGCAAAGAACGTCAGGGATCCAATTTTACTCGTGCCAAATGGATTGTCGCAGAGGGCGATGCAAAGGGCGGCAAAAAAGCGGGCTTCGTTATGATGTCGCATCCGGATAATTACGGCGCTCCGCAGATGCTTCGCACATGGGGCGACAATATGTTTAACGGAGCGACATTTGCCAACTTTAATCCTGTTCAGAAAGAATCCTGGACAATGGAGCCCGGCAAAAAATACATCCAGAACTACCGCCTTTTCGTATATGACGGAACGGTAACCGAAAAACAGGCAGAAAAATTATGGTCCGATTACGCCAAAACTGCTAAAAGTGTCAAGTAATAAACTTTTAGTTCTTTTGAGTAGCTAAGGAAAACATTATAGTATGAAAAATACACTGATATTCAGTGTTTTGATAGTAACGGCGGCAGCGGCGGGCCTTTTCCTGCGGTTGCGGTTGCTTCATTATCGTCCGCTTCACATCGACGAGGCCGTCCACGCCATCAAGTTCGGCGACCTGCTTGGACGCAACGAATATAAATACGATACGTTTGACTATCATGGCCCGACCCTGAATTATTTCACGCTGATACCGGCGTTTCTTTCCGGTCAGAAAACCCTCAAGGATCTCGACGAATTTACGCTGCGAATTGTTCCGGTCTTTTTTGGAATGGTGCTTGTAGTGCTGCCGTTGCTGCTGATGTTCGGCCTTGGCAGGACGAGTGTTTTTATCGCCGTTGCTCTGACCGCTGTTTCTCCGGCGATGGTTTATTACAGCAGGTATTACATCCAGGAAATGCTTCTGGTATGCTTTACGTTTTCGTTTATCGCATGTGTTTTCCGGTATTTGCAGTCACGCAAGGCCCGCTGGCTTTTGATTGCCGGAATTTCTTACGGGCTTATGGGTGCAACCAAGGAGACGTTTGTAATTGCGTGCAGCTGCGCTGTTTTTGCCGGTGCTTTAGTCTGGTATTTCTCATTGGAAAAGTCCTCCAGGCTTTCGGCCCTGCTTTGCTATATCAGGCCGGTACCAGTCGCTGCATTTGTCATTGTCGCTACGGTCGTATGGGTTGTTTTCTTTTCCTCGTTTTTCACTAACCCTGACGGTATTGCCGACAGCTTCCGTGCTTTTACCACATATTTCAATCGTGCCGGTAACGAAGGTATTCATAATCATCCGTGGTATTATTACCTGCAAATTCTGCTCTTCTGGAAACAACCCAATGCTCCTGTCTTTAGCGAGGCGTTCATTGTCTTGCTGGCTCTGGCGGGGGGGTACTTTGCCTTTTGCAAAAGAAATTTTGTCGGCGAGTATAAACCGCTGGTGCGTTTTTTCGCCCTCTATACTTTGCTTATGACAGTCATCTATTCGGCAATTTCATACAAGACTCCATGGTGTCTGCTAGGGTTCCTCAGCGGTATGATCATACTGGCCGGTTTTGCCGGTTCATGTTTGATTAGTCTGGTCAGAAATGTCGGGTTCAGATTTGTCGTTTGCATACTATTGATGGCAGGACTGACCCACCTCTTTTACATGTCTGTTCTGTCTAACGGTACTTATGCGGCAGACCCGGCTAACCCGTATGTTTATGCTCACACTTCGAGGGATATATACGAAATATCGGACAAGATCATAGATACCGTTAATGCCTCAGACTCACCGAGCGAAACTGTCGTCCAGGTCGTCGCTGTCGGTGCCGGTTATTGGCCCTTGCCCTGGTATTTGCGTTCGCTGGATAATGTCGGTTACTGGAGAGGTGTTGACGCTGAGATGTCTCCGGCGTCTTTGATTATTGCCATCTCCACTTCGCATGACGGGAAAATAAACGAATTTGAAAACCAGCTGATTTCTCATCTGTTTAACGCGTCGCCGCCGGGGCAAAAACATTTATATCTACCCCTGTTTGACAAATATATGGAACTTCGTCCCTATGTTGAGGTTCGAGGCTACCTGACAAAAAATCTCTGGGATCAGGTAAACAAACAACCGATAATAAAATAGTTGTTGAAATTTTAATTTATAAAACCTATACTAAAAGGTATAAACTAATTGCTAATCGTTAATTGCTATATGGAGGTTTACTTATGAAAGTTATTGTTACATTATTATTGTCGGGTATTATTGTCGCAGCAGGCGGGTGTTCATCAGGGGATGGTAGTTTCAGAGCCGGATATGATTTTAGCTCTATCGACAAACTTGCCATCGTCGAGGTAACCGGTTATTTCAAACAGGAAGGCGTCAGGAACCAGATCGCCAGTTTTGTTGAGATGGAACTGCTAAGGCGCGGTTATGCACCTGTTGAGCGGTCCAGAGTACAGTCACTCCTCGACGAGCAGAATTTTCAGGCATCCGAGATCACTTCACCAGATGGTGTCGCCAAAGCTGGACAAATATTAAATGTTCCGGTTGTTCTGGTCATTGATGTACCCGAGTTCGGCGAAGATATCCGCGTGACAGGAAAGATGCTCGACGTCAAGGATGCAAGCATTTTATGGGTTGGCACCGGAAAGGCTTCGACGGGCAAGTTTCTGACGACCGCTTTGGCCGCCACTGCCGGAGCCGTAGCCGGTGCAGCCATTGACGGCGACCACAAAACCGAAGGTGCAATAGGAGGAGGCGTCCTCGGCGGAGTTTTAGGCTATACCCTGTCGCCACAGGCCGCCGACAGTGCCAGAAAAGCAATAGGGAATATGTGCGATACTCTGCCATGCGGATTGTAATTAGTCACTGGTTTACTGTTGTTATTTGTCTATAGGTTTTTTATGTCTGACTTTCTTGATGATGTTGGCGCTGGCCAGTTTCTGCACGAGGCGATGGCGGCTATCTTTGAGATTTTTATTGTTCACGAAGACCTCGAATACGCCGATCAGGCTTCGATGGCGGCGTTCAGGATGATAGACAAGCTCGAGTCGCGATTAAGCCGTTTTGTCGAAAACAGCGATATTTCACGCATTAACAACCTAAAGGCAGGGCAGTCCACCGTTGTCGGAATGGAGACATTTGAGTGCCTTGAAATATGTCAGCAGGTTAATAAAGATACTTTCGGGGCGTTCGATATTACCGTCGGTTCGCTTTATAGGTGCTGGCTCAATAAAGACAAGTCATTGCGAAAGCCCACCGCCGATGAACTCGCCGCCGCCAAACAAAATACCGGCATGCACCTTTTGCACCTGGATGAAGACGAAATGACAGCAACGGTGCTCGCAGACGGTGTGAGCCTTGACCTTGGAGCCATCGGCAAGGGGTTCGCTCTCGACAAAGCTGCCGAGGTGCTTGAGGAATGGAGCATTTCGACGGCATTTCTCCATGGAGCCGGTAGTACCGTTCTGGGTATGGAAAAACCGAAGGGCACCAAAGGCTGGCCGATAACGATGAGCCTCCTTGATGATCTCTGGAAGAAGGATAAATCCGCCGAATCAAAAATTGAAACCCTTCAAATATACGATGTTTATAACTCAGCTCTTAGCGGTTCAAATCTCGAAGTCGGAAGTCACGTCATTGAACCGCGACTCGCAAAACCGGTCGAGGCAAATATCGCTGCCTGGGCCGTAACGAAAACCGCGGCGCTGGCCGACGCTCTTTCAACGTCACTGCTGGTTATGACCGACGAAGAAACGAAAAAATACTTCAAAAAACATAAAAAACAGAAGGGAATGGTCATTTCCCTCGATTCAGGCGATTCATACAAAATCAAAAAGTATGGAGAATGGAAGTAATTGCTTTAAACGCGAAAAATTAGTACCCTTAAGGTTGTAATGCGATTTATTTTAACTTCCGAATCAAAATTACTAGAATTATTCTGGCATTTTTTAGCACTTTCCACTAATCTACTCGTAGCCCTTATGTTTTGTGGTTAAGGTGGGTGCATACGTCTGTTTTGTATGCCTTTTTCTTTAAATATATTTCCGGGTATTTTTATCTATAGACTGCGGTTTTCAATGAATGTAGATTCTCAAAAAAATGGTTCTGTAATGGTTGTCGGCGGTGGAATTGCCGGCATTCAATCCGCCCTTGACCTTGCCGACTCCGGCTATAAGGTTTATCTCGTCGAGTCCAGCACGGCTATCGGCGGCAGGATGGCTCAACTCGATAAGACCTTCCCAACTAACGACTGCTCTATGTGTACCATCTCCCCGCGTCTTGTCGCGGCAGGGACGCACCGCAACATCGAGATCATCACAAATGCAGAGCTCACAAAGCTGGAAGGACCAGTCGGCAATTTTAATGCTACGGTCACTGTTAAGGCAAATTTCGTCGATCAGGAAAAGTGTACCGGTTGTGGTGAATGCGCCCAGAGTTGCCCGGTCAAGATCGAAGACGAGTACAACCAGGAACTCGGTGCTCGCAAAGCCATCTTCAAAAAATATCCCCAGGCCGTTCCTAACAAGTTTTCCATGAGCCGCCTTGG
>JAIPFN010000129.1 GCA_021736615.1 Phycisphaerae bacterium
CGATATCTCCCCGACAAGGATATTGTTCTCATCAACAACCGGGAGAATATCGAGACGATTAAGATGCATGATATGTGCCGTGTCTTCGATAGAATCTTCAAGTTTGACCTTTTTCTCGACAAGCCTCATAACATCCTTAGCCAAAACACTTTTGGATATTGACATCTGACTGGCCTTAATCATCTCAGCGATTTTTTCAGGCTTTCTTTCTTTCAAAACATTTTCAACACGTTCAGTATTACTGAAAAATCTTGAAAAAACCGCCATGGTCTGAAGGATCAGGTAAGGTCGATTTGTTGGAGAAACCATCAGGCAGATAATTTTACATTGCTCACCGTCACTGCTGCCCCAGTCAACGCCGTCAGGGCAAATCCCTATAGCAACCGAAAGGTCCCCAAAACCTTCCAGTCTCGTATGCGGAAAAGCTACCGCATTGCCGAGACCGGTAGATTGGATACCTTCTCTATGCAGGATCGCTTGCCTGACTTCATCCAAAGTAACTTTGCCGAGGGTCTCTTCCGATTGGACCGCAAAAATCCTAGCGACAAGTTCCTCGATGGCCTGCTGTTTATTGCAGACAGCCAAATCGGTTATTATCAACTTGTGATTTATGTATTTGTTTATATCGTTATTCATAACAAGACCTAAAATAAATAATTCAACCCTTTAGATGCCGACAATTTCATCCAATTCAACTAGGAAACACTAAGAACCTTTTCATCTGCCGATTCCTGACGGAGAAGAAGTTCTGTACTTAATTTCCTGCTAACTCTTCTCAAATCTATAGTACCGACTAATTTATTAGTACTGTCTTCCGTAACACATAGAGTCTCCAGATTACAGCTTTTCATCTCTCTAATTGCATCTTCCAGCGGCGTAGATTCGTTAAATACATCATAAGCAGGCTGCATCATGTCACAAGCCAGAACCCAGGGCATATTCTCTTGATGAACAAAACTCTCTTTGATAGCTTCAATGGTAATGATACCCATAAGATGGCCTTTGTCATCGACTATAGGAAAATACAATGCGTCAGTATTGCAGAAGGTATTTAGCATTTCCTTAAGAGACATAGTCTGCGGCATGGTAACCGGAGTAGTATTCATTACATCTTTAACTGTGTAACTTTCAATAAGGTCCTTCTCCGTAACATTTCTGTTAACCTCTCCGGCTTTCTTGACTGCAATTTTGACACAGGACGGGCCTATGATCTGAACGAGAAAAGTGGTACCCGTAATAATGAGTACGATAGCCTCACCCATTGCGCCTTGAAAGCGGTGACCGGCTACGATTGAAAGACCAACCGCGACACCGGCCTGACTGAACAGGCATAAGCCGCAATATTTACGAACAACATCCGGTGCATTGGAAATTCGGGCACCGAACCACGAACCGATGAATTTACCAAAAGTTCTGCCAATTACATATATTACCGCTAAAATTATCACCCATGATTTCATCGCATTCAACTGCATCCCTGCACCAACCAGGACAAAAAACAGGACATAAATAGGAGGAGCAAATTTCCCTACCAGATCGAAAGTGCTCATGCTTCTTTTAGGAAGACCGTTAGTTATAGTGGCCCCCAAAGCCATAGCCGAAAGAATAGAGTCCACATGAAGAGCACTTGATAAACCAATGATAAGCATCACCGAAGCCAATGTAAATGCAAGAATCTTATCGGGTTCAAGGATATATTTCAAAACAAACACAAGTAACAGGCCTGTCAATACGCCCAGGACAATCGCACCGATTATTTCATAAAAAGGAGTCAAAATGCCTGCCAATAACGAAGATTCGCCAGTACCGGTAAGGGCCGATGCAGCACTGCTGGCAAAACCAAAAATCAGTAACGCCAAGCCGTCGTCAAGAGCAACTATCGCAAGCACAGTTTGGGTTAACGGGCCACGGGTCTTGTACTCCCAGAATACATCCACAGTAGCCGCCGGAGCCGTCGCAGATGATATAGCTCCCAGGACGAGCCCCATAGCTATGCAAAAATTCCAATTACTATCAGGCATAACAAAATGACAGGTAAATGTTACCAGTACGCTTACTACCCCAAAGGTTACAAGCCCTTCCGAAAACAGGATTGCCATAAACTGCTTGCCGTATTTTCGGAATATATCAAATTTCAGCTCACCGCCGATCATAAAACCGATTATTCCAAGGGCAAACATGTTGAAGTTTTCAAGCTTACCAATTGTCTCAGCATTGATAATCTTCAGTAAAGGCTGGCCAATTATCAAACCGATAACAATGTAGCCGACAACCTGAGGAATTCGCAGCTTCTGAAATACCCTGGCTCCGACAGTACCAAAGAATATAGCCAGTCCTAAAATTAAAATTATCGGTAAATGGCCGAAATCTACGCCTGGGATAGTGCTTAATATGCTCATTATTTCGCTTTCGTAATTAGCATTTCAAAAATACTTTTGGGATCATTGGCATTCAACAAGCTATTACGAAGCTCGTCTTCCTTTACAAAACTGCTTACTCTGGCAAGTGTCTTGATGTGTTCGGCGTGCTGGCCAATGCCGGCAAGGATCATAAACAATATCCGGACAGGCTTGCCGTCCAGCGATTCATAGTCTGTTATATCTGACTTGCTTATGCCGACTGCCATGACCGGCTTTTTAATTGATTTAAGTCTAACATGCGGAACAGCAACCCCAAGACCTATTCCCGTACTCATCAATTCCTCACGCTTATAAATGCCCTCCGCTAATTCCTCGATATTTGCAACCGCTGAATTAGTGCTTAATGCATCTATGAGGTGCTGCAATGCCTCTCTTTTTGAGGTGGCATTGAACATAATAACATGCTCAGGAGACAATAAGTCTCTCATCGATATTATAGACAATGGGATAGATTTCTTTCCAGAGACAAGATTTTCATCTATCCAGCTTTCAACATCAGAACGTTTAAATCTCCAGGCCGTCCCCAATTTACCGCAAGGTATCTGGCCACTGGTTGCCCAGTCATAAACCGTCCGCTCGGAAACCCTTAATAGATCTGCGACCTCTTGAACTGTCATAATATCAGGTTGCGCCATATCACATTCCTTATATCTAAATCCACTATAATTAACAAAACATCACCAGATGTCAAATACAACACTGGCTGCGAATTATAGCATCAAATACGAAATATGCAAGCCTTTTCTTGTCTATTTTGAAATTTAGAGAGGATATTTCGGATATTTAAAGTTGCGCGATTGAAAAAGCGGTAAAGAAACGGTAAACCTATGGACAACTTATTTGAGTCGTTAACTGTACACCACCCCGGAAAACACTCATTCCTCAGGGTTTCCATTTCAAGTTTTGGGCCTGGTTCTTATCTACAGTCATTACTTTGCCGTTCGCCAATGCTACATTGCAAACAGTATCATTTTTGTAATCTTTGTGTCTAAAAACCATCATTTCAGATCCGCCGGTCTGGTTCCAGCCTACCGGGCCTTCAAATAGCATGACCATGTCATCCGGCACCGGACCGCCGATGCTAGAGAGATTTCGGTTCATGACATATGGGCAGATTTTGGAAGTCTGCTCTATTAACGGACACTGATATTCATACAGTTGCTCCCCTACCTTCTCAAAAATAAGGTCGTTCCATTTGTCCGGTGATGGCAGAGAAGTTGTCTCGCTTGAATAAACAAGAACTCCTATTGCAATTTCTGCTAAATTGTCACGGCAAACTTCATATTTATAATGCACCTTAGCCTTCTGAAACATTGGCAATATTATCGCAACCAACACTGCGACTATGGCTATTGGTATTAGCCATGCAGATGGGAAAAGCGGAAGTATTCTTCTTACTGTACCGGGGAATTTTACGGGTTCTGCTTTTGATTCCTTTTCCTGCTCCATGATTAACTCCTTATAATGGTTTTTGTTTTATTGCTTTGTAGGGCCTCGGGTATTTCTTTGGTGTCGGGGTTGATTTTCGGATCACTATTATTTGCAGGTTGCTGTCGCTTGCATTTTCTTCGAGGGTGTATGGGGTGATCTGCGATATTTCACCGCCCAGTGTTCTAATTGCCTTTTTTGCGTTATCGATCTCCTGCTGGGCCTTCTGGCCCTTCCAGGCCAGGAAATATCCGCCAGGCTCTACGAACGGCAGGCAAAGTTCCGAAAGAATCGCAAGGTCGGCAACCGCTCTGGAAACCGCGAAATCGTATCGCTCCCTATGGCGCGGATCGGCAGCCAGGACCTCTGCTCTTGCGTGGATCGCCGTTACGTTATGCAATTCCAATTCGCCGGCGGCCTGTAATTGGAAGTTAATCTTTTTTCCGGTCGCCTCGACCGACGAAAGCTCGATCTGCGGCATAGCTATCGCCAAAGCCAGACCCGGAAAGCCCGCCCCTGATCCGATGTCAATTATTCTCGGCTTTTCGATCTGACCGGCGAGTTTATTGATTATATCAACCGCGGCAAGAGAATCGGCAAAGTGACGCTGCCGGATTTCTTCAGGGTCGGTTATCCTGGTAAGGTTGTGGGTCTGGTTTTCTTTGCGCAGGAGGTCGGACAGGCGGTTGAATTTTTCTTGTTGGGATTCTGTTAGCATATTTTCCTCGTCCTGCGGGCATCCTGCCCGCAGAAGCTGTCGGCAAGATGCCGACAGCACAGATTACGGTTTCTGTGCCGCTATCGTATTGATCTTTCGGCCTTCTACTATGTATTTTCTTTCGAAGTTCGTCCCTACGATTTCTCCATCTTTCGCCCCGGCTGCCCGGGTGAACGGAATCTGCTTGAGAGTACCCTTATCAAATTCAATATTCAGGACCTCTTCCATCTGCTCAAAGTAGTCAGCGTGGTCAGTCGCCAGGTTCAGCACCCCGCCGGGTTCTAAACACCTGATAATCTGCTCGACATTTTCAGTGCAAATAAGTCGTCTTTTGTTGTGTCGGGCCTTGGGCCATGGGTCCGGAAAATAGATATGGAACCAGCTGACCGAATTGTCCGGGACGTGCTCGGCAAAGAAAAATGCCGCGTCTGTCCGCATTATCCGGACGTTGTCGATCCCCCACCGACCAAGTCTGTCGACGGCGAGCCTGTAAAATCTGTTTGCCCATTCGATCCCCAGATAATTATTTTCCGGCTGCACCATCGCCTCGCTGACAAGAAAAGTACCCTTTCCGGAACCTATTTCTATGTGAACCGGCCCCTTACGTCCGAAAATAGCGTCGAAATCGACATAACCTTCAAGAGTCTCCGGGTCGATAGTAATTTCCGGGTAATCACTTATAATTCTTCTTTTTGCCACAAATTTTCCAATTTTCAAGAAACAAAACCATACGGCAATGACACTGTACTATTAATAGCATAAGAAACAACTTTTGCCGTTATCAACATCTATTTTGCTAATATTTGCTCGTAAAGTCAAGTGTTATACGGTTCGATATTTGTATTGAACTGTCTACATTGCAACTGGCTAATGTGGATTTGAGCGTTTTTCAGGGAAGAAAAAGAACTATTTTGCGCTGGTAACGTAAGCTTACCGGCAAATGTATTCTATTTTTTGAAAGATATGTTGATGATCAGGCCTATTATTACTTTAAGGCGTAAGCGTATTCTTGTTGATGTTGATATTCAACAGGACGCTTTTCTGGCAAACAGCCCAAACTGCATAAAGAATCACCGACGAGTCCTTGCAAATATCCGGCGGCTTATGGGGTGGGCCAGGATGAAGAATATTCGTCAAATTTCGACTGTTCGTGATTTCTACGAGGATGAAAATCACCACACACATAATAATCCGGATTCGCAGTGTCTAAACAAGGTCAGTTATACCGTTCGCGGCTGCCATATAACCTATAGCGCAGACGGTTGCACCGATCTTCCGCGGGATATTTTCCATCAATACGACCAGGTCGTTTTGCATAAGCGTTGCGAAAATCCTTTCAAGGAGCCTCGCGCCGACCGGATGCTTAGCGAACTTCGCGCCGACGAATTCCTGATTATGGGGGCCCTGACCGAAGAAGCGGTAAAAGCAACCGTACTCGGGCTGCTGGCCAGAAAGAAATATGTTACGGTTTTGACCGACGCTATCGGCTCACGCGAAAAGAATGCCGCCGAAATCGCACTTCGCCAGATGCAGGCCAAAGGAGCAAAGCTCATCGAGGTTAAAACATTGCTCGGAACGTCCTGCCTGAGACAGGTTGGCGTTTGCGGCTGCGACCGGTGCCGTGGAAAACTCACCAAATCGCTTGCCAATACCGGCTGAATGCGAGACTTCAGGAGTCGGGAGTCAGAAGTAAAGGGACAGGAGTCAGGACTTGACAGGTCCGGGGGTTAAATATTTAAAAAAACGTAAATACTTTGAGAAAAGCACCTTTTGAGGCGTTTTAATCATTGACAAGGGGAGGATGCTTTACTATAATCTGCCATTCTTCAATGTTCCCGTAAACAATGTATTGTAAATAATGTTTAGTAAATAATCTATTTACACAGTTAGGAGTCTAGAATAATGGCAAAGAATAAGAAAATGGTATATTTCTTCGGCGGCGGAAAAGCCGAAGGTAATGCAACCATGAAAGAGTTGCTCGGTGGCAAAGGTGCCAATCTTGCAGAAATGTCGAGCCTCGGTGTTCCGGTGCCAGGCGGCTTTACGATCGCCACAAGCGTCTGTGACGAATACAACAAGAAAAAAGGTAAATGGCCCGCAGGTCTTCTCGAGCAAGTCGAAGAAAATGTCAAGAAACTTGAAGATGTCATGGGCGCAAAATTCGGCGATCCCAGCAATCCTCTTCTTGTAAGTGTTCGCAGCGGTGCGGCAGTTTCCATGCCCGGTATGATGGACACTGTTTTGAACCTTGGTCTTAACGATTCAGTTATCGAAGGCATCATCGCAAAGACGGGCAACGCAAGATTCGCATATGACATCTACCGCAGGTTCATCGACATGTTCGGCGACGTTGTAATGGGTTGTCATCATGAGCATTTTGAAAATGTGATCCATGCAGCGAAAGTTAAAGCGGGCGTTGAAGTTGACAGTGATCTTTCGGCTGACCAGCTTAAGGACGTAGTCGACAAGTACAAAGCGATCTACAAAAAGCATGTTGGCAAAATGTTCCCGCAGGACGGTATGTCTCAGCTCAAGCTGGCAGTCAACGCCGTATTCGACTCATGGAATCTGCCAAGAGCCAAGAAGTATCGTGAGCTTAACAACATTACCGGCCTTCTCGGTACAGCCGTAAACGTTCAGGCGATGGTATTCGGTAACATGGGCGACGACTGCGGTACAGGCGTTTGCTTTACACGTAACCCCTCGACCGGTAAGAAAGAGTTCTACGGCGAGTTCCTGATGAACGCACAGGGCGAAGACGTCGTTGCCGGTATCCGAACACCGGTACCGCTAAACAAGCTCAGCAAGGTTATGCCAAAGGCTTACAAAGAGCTGACCGCATTGATGACCAGGCTCGAAAAGCACTACAAAGACATGCAGGATATGGAATTCACTATCCAGCAGAGAAAACTTTACATTCTTCAGACCCGCGGCGGTAAACGTACGGCAGCTGCTGCTGTTAAATGTGCGGTAGATATGGTTAACGAAAAACTGATCACCGTCGAAACTGCTGTCGGTCGTGTTACCCCTGATCAGCTTGACCGGCTTTTGCATCCTTCGTTCGATTCAAAGGCTAAGCGTGAGGTTATGACATCAGGCCTTCCCGCTTCACCGGGTGCCGCGGTAGGTCAGGCAGTATTTACTGCTGATGAAGCTGAAAAATGGAAAGCTGACGGCAAGACGGTTATACTCGTAAGACTTGAGACCAGCCCTGAAGACATCGGCGGCATGGACGCAGCTGTCGGTATCCTTACCGCTCGCGGCGGAATGACAAGCCACGCTGCTGTAGTTGCACGCGGCATGGGTAAATGTTGTGTTGCTGGTGTTAGCGATATCAACATCGACGAAAAAGGTAAAAAGTTCTCAGTCGGCAAGACAGTTATCAAACAGGGTGACTGGATCAGCCTGGACGGTACAAGCGGCCAGGTCATCAAGGGCCAGGTTCCTACGGTTGAGCCAAAACTCTCCGGCGAATTCGGCAAGTTCATGACAATGTGCGACAAGGTTCGCAAGCTTGGTGTTCGCACGAACGCCGACACACCGGCTGACGCCAAGAGAGCTCGCGACTTCGGTGCCGAAGGTATCGGCCTTTGCCGTACAGAGCATATGTTCTTCGAAGGCGAACGCATCTGGCCTGTACGGTCGATGATCCTCGCAGCTGAAGATTACACGAAGATGCTTCAGGAAATGAGCGACACCAATTGTCCTAAGGAAAAGAAAGCAATCGAAAAGAATTACTCAGTTGCTAAGAAACAGTTTGAAGGCGCTCTTCAGAAACTCCTGCCTTACCAGAGAAAAGACTTTGTCGGCATCTTTAAGGCTATGGTTGGTCTTCCTGTAACAGTTCGTCTGTTGGATCCTCCGCTGCATGAGTTCCTCCCGCAGGAAAAAGACAACCAGGCTGAAATGGCTCGTCGTCTTAAAGTTACTCCAAAGCAGGTTAAAGAAGAAGTTGAAAAGCTTCACGAGTTCAATCCAATGCTCGGTCATCGCGGCTGTCGTCTGGCTGTGACTTATCCGGCTATCTACAGGATGCAGGCACGTGCTATCATCGAAGCGGCTCTGGCAGTTAAGAAGGGCGGCAAGGTCGTTCTTCCTGAGATCATGATTCCGCTTATCGGTTCTGTCGAAGAGCTAAAGCTTGTCAAGGATGATGTTATTGACGAGATCAACATGGTATTCAAAGAGAAGAAGACCAAGATCAAATACATGTTAGGAACAATGATCGAAGTTCCTCGTGCTGCTCTTACTGCTGACCTAGTTGCTGCAGAAGCTGAATTCTTTAGCTTCGGCACAAACGACCTGACTCAGATGACTATGGGCTTTTCACGTGACGACGCCGGCAAGTTCCTTGGCGACTATGTCAAGCACGGTATCTATGCTGTCGATCCGTTCCAGGCACTGGACCAGACGGGTGTCGGTAAACTCGTTGAGATGGGTATTAAGCTTGGCCGCAGCGTCAACAAGAAGCTCAAAGTGGGTATCTGCGGCGAGCATGGCGGCGAACCTGCAAGTATCGATTTCTGCCACAGAGTGGGTATGAACTATGTTTCATGTTCTCCGTTCCGTGTGCCGATCGCACGTCTTGCGGCAGCACAGGCAGCTCTTAGAAACAAATAAGAAGCGGTTTATATTGTAATATTAAAAGGTGCGTTGGTTTCGGCTGACGCACCTTTTTTTGTGGGTGTAAAGCGTAAGGCGTAAGGCGTAAGAAGAAAAGGGAGCAGGGGCTGGGGTTTTCGAGTTTCATTTTGTTATGATATGTTTTTTTTGAATATCCAATATCCAACACGGAATATCGAAAAATGAAGTGTGCTCTACGGGATTACTTTGTATCAATTGTTTTTGTTATTCCTGACCAGGCAGTTTTCCGGATTTCTTTTCCAGTCTTTTGTTGTCCGAACTTACTCTTCTCTCCAGTTTTTTTAAGTCTTCTTCGGGCGGGAGTTTTTCCGGTTTAATTCCGCGGTCGCCGAGCATTTCACGAACGCTTTCATTGTTTTGAACGTGTTCATCTGTTATAGCTTCCTCGCCGTGCATATCTTCCTGGTGAACATTATGGTTGGTCATTTCTGTTGCCAGGTTCTTTGCGGCGATTGTCAATGTCGGCAGAAAGTCAGCTAACGGGCGAGTTTCGATAATCCCGAATTTTTCCTTCATCGCCTTTGTCGTATACCCACCAAACAACGCGGCATCTCCTTTCGAGCAAATTCTGCCAAAACCTTTGTCATCAACTCCACGCTCATAAATATTCTCGGAAAGTACCTTCTCAGATTCCCTAAGTTTTTTTCGTGCGTCTAATCTGGTTTGCAAACGCATACGTTCTTCAATCAATTCCTGCTTGCGGGTCTGCAATGCAAAATAGCTCTGGGCAAAAGCAATAGGATCTTTGCGAGGGTCTCCATTTTGGGCCAAGAGATAGCAGGCATAAGGAGTAAGCATAAAATCCTCGATGGCCCGTTTGCCGCCTTTACCATGAACAATTGTTTTAGTAATACTACGGAAATGCCTATCTGGATCATGCCCAGATGTCTGACAAGATTCAATTGCTCGTTTAATCGCAGTAAGAAAGTTCTCCCATTTAGTATAGCCTAATGGTGTCTGAATCTCTCTTGCAAACCAAAACTCAATATCTCCCTCAGGTTCTGATTGTACTAATAAGTCAAACTGATTCTGCAACCTTAAGACACTTTGCTTGCTCATAATAACTCCTTTCCTGATCAATTTCCTGGCGCCGGGAAATTGATCTAATAACTCAAAAACAGCGTTTTTGATGAAATCCTACAAGCTGCTTCTATCAAAAATATACACTCCCGGCTGAATTGGACGTCTGTATTCAAATTCAACCTCATTCAGCATAATGAACCCTTCCTTTGGTGTTTCCATGTCTTCCATTCCGATTCTTATTCCCCAGGACACTAAACCACCTCCCCATTCGAACTCTACATACCTGCCATTATTAAAGTTGCTAAATTGCATGAATTGAGGCTTAAAGCTTGTTATTGCTTCAGGTAGTTTTCCGGGATACTGTTCAATATTGTTATATCCTTGCCCTGAATACTCATCTGGCAGATGTACCAACCATTCTCGAATTGCCGAAATATCAACCTCCTTTGCAACCCATTTTTCGTAGCCATTGAAAAAAAGTATAACACCGGCTTTTTGAGGAAAGATAGGCAATATTGTCGATAATGGCAGAAATGCAAAAATACAAAGTGAAATCTTTATCCAATCGGATTTTTTAGTTTTACGAACTTTAATTAAAACTCTAACTAAGTGAACAACAATGATGATGAATATAATTGAGGAGATAGCGTAAGATAGCAAATAATCAAGGAAAGAAAATAGTGAAAAAGTTGCATCGTTAACCAGCCCTCCCTTATAGTCTAGCTTTGTTATATGAAGATTGTGGTAGATCGCCACGTAAAGTGAGCAGACAATTAGTATTAAATTAAACCAATTGTTTATAAGCAACGATTTGACTCTATCATACTGCATTTAAGACTCCTGCTAATTCCCATCAATATTCCTGACCTTAGAAGTATAATACTTTAAGGGGTTGGGTTTGTCAAGCTGGAATAATCACCGAAATCGGATGATCGGGTTGAACATTGTGCTGCTTATGGCGTATTCTTGTTTGTCTATTTTATCAACGGCAGTGGTGGATATGTGGTTAAGATTGCTGGAACGTTGAAAGTTAACTTAGGCAGGTAAAACCCGCATCAAGCGTGGTGTGAATTTCTCGGAAATGTAAAATAGTATAGAACCTGTAAACACTATTTTCCGTATAATCATTAGAATAGTTTCGAAAGGAGACTATTATGATTACGGCAGCGATTAACGTTTTCAGGTCAACGGCGACATGCCAGAACAGGGGGCCGCCCGTATTTTCTATATGAAGCAAATTGTGTGCGCATTTGCAGTATAATCGCAGGCGGGTTCATTTGAGGCAACTAACAATAATATAAACCTGATCCTGGAGGGCCGTAAAATGGATAAAATACAAACTAACAATAATGCAGATGCGATCACCCGTTTACTCGAACGGATCAGCAACGGAGAAAACCCAAAGAAGCTTAGAATAGAAGCAACGCGGCTTATGAGCGGCGTTCAAGCCGTAGATATCGCCCAGGCCGAGCAGAACCTCATCGAAAGCGGCATATCCGAAAATATTGTTCACAACCTGTCTTCGGCATTTATGCTGATGGGAATGCTTGATGACCATATCATCAACATCAAGGCCAAACTTGCCAATAACCACATCATACGCAAAGTTATCGCCGAACACGATCTTACCCGCTGTTATCTAGCTGATCTTGAAGACCTGACCAAAGAGATCGACGAGATAGAAACGATAACGGATGTTAGCTTGCAGTTTCGCAAGCTAACGCATTTGATCGAACACCTCGACGCGATGGAAGAACATATCGAACGCGAAGAGGATGTCATTTTTCCGATGCTGAAAAAACACGGCTGGAAGGCACTGTGCCGCGCCTCGCAAAGCGATCATGTTTATATCCGCATTGCGGTGAGCGACCTTGTAAAACTGATCGCCGGCTTTAAGCAATCAAAGACCGACGAGTTCAAAATCCGCCTTAAGTCCATCACGAAATATCTGTGTCCGCGAATGAAGGACCATCTGTTCCAGGAAGAAAACATCCTATACCCGATCGCGCTGGAGTTGATACGCGATAAAAATATATGGGACAGAATGAAAGACGTATGCGACGAGATTGGATACTGCGGAGTACACGTCTGAAATTATTATTGATGATTTATAATTTATGATTGTTATAGATCGATAGTTTGCCAGTCGTTTTCTAACAGGTCGAAGAAGAGTATCTGTTCTTTTCTTGCGGTTTCTTTGCCGGCTAATATTTTTATTCCTTTTGCCGCCATTATGCTTGCCGTTGCCGCTGCCGTAAACGGCGGGGTTCCGGTTTCGTCTTCGATTCCGGTCTTCTGACCTTTGTAAATAATATCCAGTATAGTACTGTTGGGCCAGACCATCGCGACTTGTCCGTACCAGCCGGCGATTGCTCCGTGGATCATTGGAAGGTTGTGCGAGGCGCATTTTTCGGCGAGTGATATTCTGTCTGGAATGTTATCGAGACAGTCAAATACAATATCCGCACTTTCCCAGTCACCGTTTTCGATTTCGGCAAATTTACAGGGGCGTCCCTTAAACTCTACGGCAGGGTTGACTTTCTCGATTCGTTTTTTTGCCTCGTCTACTTTTTTCTTACCAAGCGTATCGGTCGCCGACAACAACTGGCGGTTAAGGTTTGTCGCGTCAAATACGTCGTAGTCTATACCAATGATCGTACCTACACCGGCTCTTGCACATTGCTCTATTATATGTCCGCCAAGCCCGCCAAGCCCGCAGACTATGATAGTACTTTCGAGAAGTTTCTTCTGCCCGTCAAAACCGAGCGTGCCGATATTGCGTCTGTATCGCAGCGGTTCAATTGCCTTGTCGAGCGCATACCACTCGATGGCTCTAAATGAAATGCCGGTTTCATTTGAGATCGCCTGAGTATCTTCGATTGAAAGTTCGGCAAGGTTTCTCGCAGAAAACCGCCCGGCTAGAATTGATATTTCTTTTTCAGTCAGCATCAGCCGCCCCCTACTGCCGGGAAAATCGCTACCGTATCGCCGGCGTTTAAAATCACATCTTCGTTACTGTGTCTGCCATTAACCAAAAGTATCCCAACATCCTTTTTGCTTATATCAAGTTTCGTAAGAAGTCCACCAAGAAGAAGACCTTCAGGCAGCTGCATTTCCTTAACCTTGAAACGTTCCTGCCTGAAGGTCGCAAAAAGTCTTACTTCTAAAAGCATGTTTCAATTCCTAACGCCTGATCGGAGAGCTTGCGCTCTCGCGCTTTTATTATACCAGTTCCAGTTCTGCTAGTTTTTTCGGTGTTGGTATTCCATTTTCCGTCCAGCCTCGTTCGGCGTAATATTGACCGAGGATTTCGCCCAGCTTGCTTGTCTGTCCCTTTGACGGACCTTCGGGTATAGCCTCTTCGAGTATTCGTTTTGGCAGTTTGTCTTCGCATGGGTCTATACCGGCGTCGAGGTTGAATTGTCTTTCGATGTTCCAGATTCTGTCGCCGGCTTGCATGAGATCGTCACTTGTCCATTTCTCGCCGACGATGGCGTTGAAGAGCGATGCGTATTCGTCGGCGCCAAGTGCGAACGATGTAAACAGGCACATTCCAAGCGAATCTATCACCGCGGTCAAGTCCTGGAAGGCTTTTACCCATACTGACTTTCCTTCGATGGATGATCGGTCGATCCCTTCGGGCAGGCCGAGTATCTCTGGTGAGATCAAATACCCGCGTACGTGGCAGCCGCCGCGGTTCGTCGTCGCGCAGTTAAGCCCGTACCCTTGAACCCCGCGCGGATCGTATGCGGGCAGTTCGAGTTTTTTGACCGACATAGAAAGCTCCGCCGCGCCGTACGACTCGGCAAATCGGTATGACCCTTCAGCCATCTTTGCGCCAAGCCCCTCGCCTTCGCCCATTTTGCGGGTCCATTCGACAATCGCCTCTGACGAGCCAAACTCAAGCGGTGTGCCGTCGAGTTCATCGGCTTTGATAAGGCCTTTTTCGACAAGTTCCATCGCACATGCGATAGTGGCACCAGCCGAGATCGTGTCCAGACCGTAATCGTTACACAGGTTGTTTGCCTTGATGACCGCGGGAAGATCGTATACTCCGCAGTCGGTGCTGTATGCCCAGAGCGTTTCGTATTCCGGGCCTTCGCCATCGACTCCGTCGACGCGGCAGTGTCTTCCGCATGCTATAGGACAGCGGTAACAGGCGGTGTTCTTGACGAGGTATTTCTCGGCGAGAGTTTCGCCGGAAGTTTTGTCGGCTTGTGGTGTGTAGCACTCCTGGAAATTCCTGGTCGGATAAATCCCGGTTTCATTTATTACATTGACAAGGACAGCTGTTCCGTATGCGGGCAGACCTTTAGAGGTAACATCGTTGTCCTTAATCCTGGCCAAGGCATCTTTTATTACAGTTTTAGTCTTTTCTTCGTCAGCCGATTCCACATTGCCGGTTCCGCGAACGACGACGGCTTTTAGATTTTTGCTGCCCATCACTGCGCCTACGCCGCTTCTACCGGCGGCCCGGTATTTTTCGTTCATTATCGAAGCGATCAATGACAATTTCTCGCCTGCCGGTCCGATCATCGCGACGCGCGTCTTGGGATCGCCGGAAGCCTCTATAAGCAAGTCCGTCGCCTGGGAAACCTTCTTGCCCCAGCAGGCAGCAGCGTCGCAGAGTTCTACGGCGTCATCTTTGATCGACAGGTAGCAGGGTTTGGGTGCTTTGCCTTCGAAGATGACAAGATCGTAACCGGCTTTCTTTAGTTCTGCGCCGAAGAAGCCGCCGGAGTTAGACGAGGCGATTGTCCCGCTAAGCGGTGACTTGGTCACTACCATATAACGTCCGCCAG
>JAIPFN010000130.1 GCA_021736615.1 Phycisphaerae bacterium
CTTTTTTTTATCCTGTAATCCTGTCAAAAAGAAAACTGTGAACGGTTACGCTATTTCAACTTCTCGGCCTCAGCACTCAATGCATCCAACTCCTCACGAAGAGGAGTAACCCTTGTAGCAATATATTCTTCGATAAACACTTTCGGAATAAGTCCATCAAAACTTTTTCTCATTTCATCACCAATTCGCTCTGCCTTGCCGACAGTCCAGTACAAATACTTAAGTTTCTTAAGCCCCTCAACACTGCTCAGTGCACTAGTCCGCCGAGGATCGATCTTACACAGCGCCAACTGCTCCCGAACCTGCTGAACCAGTCCCCAACCGCCCTTGCGGGTATCCGCAAGTCGCGTCATTGCCTTCTTGCATGCTTCAAAACGTTTCTTTTCACCCAGTTCTGCCAATGTGTCAACACATCCCTGCAAACCGCCCGCTGGCTCAACGCCGTCATGCAGAATAACCCCGACATTTACAAGCGAATCCAGCGCCGAATCTATCGGAACGCACTGGACCGTATCTACAGCATACCGGCTCCATGCCGTTGCGACAACACCTTTATAATCAAAACGCTGCGCAACACGCATCCACGCCTTAGCGTTCTCCGCACGTGCCGGAATATCCGGCAACTCCACATTGTACCCTTCGGCCCCCTTGTATGCGGTTCCACCCCACAGAACAATCCCATGTTCCCGGAACCGTTTGACGTATTCCGTCTTAAAGTGTCCCTTAGTCGTATCAGGATCACCTCCATAACCCCACGTCATAAGATCGCTCTTTTTGCCAAGCGACTTCAGCGCCTCGCTGTCCCAGTCAACCATCATATCGTGCCAGAGTATCGGGCGTATATTCCGCCCATTAAGACTGTCAAGAATAGGCTCGACATGATGCAGGTAAAGAGCGCCCTTACCGTGCTTTTCGATAAAGGCCTTTGATTTGGGATTCTCGCCCAATTGCCATGCCTCATCGCCGCCCAGGTGGAAATGCTTAACATCCGGCATAAGCTTAAGTACATCATCGACCATCCCCTGAATAAGCTCCCGCGCCCCCGGAGCCGTCGGACATAAACAACCGGAGTTATCCGGCACTTCGCGAAGCTTCTCATACCCCGGCGTACTCAAAGGTGTCTGCATATGCCCAAGACACTGCACCAACGGGATCAACTCAAGCCCAAGTTCCTTAGCCGCTTCCTGAAAACGCCGAATATCATCAGGAGTATAAGCAGCCGGACTGCGAAAACGTTCATCAACCGTCCACGGAAAAGAGTCTTCCCATTCCACCAGAACGACATTATACCTCGCCGCCGCAAATATCTTAAGAAGTTCAACAAACCTGTCCGCCGTCGGAGGCAAACCTTTAAGGTCCATATGAACCCCGCGCCTCTGGACAACAGGCTTTTCTTTACTAAACAGCTTATCAAATGTCATTTGATTTACCTGCTTCTGCCCAGCTTGCGGAAAACCTGTACCTGCAAAAAAAGACAACACAAAAACACAGATCACTGCCCGTAACTTCAATTCCTTAATCATTTCAACACTTTCCAAAAATAATCTAAACTGCCAAAAATTGAAAATCCTGATACAACTCGACCCGCCAAAGGAAACCATTGGAGGGTCGAATTTCTATTATACATTTCAAACCGGCAGGTAGGATGGGCTGTGCCCATGCTGTTAAAAACCGGCTTGATCAGTCAGCTTGCTGATTCAGCGAATATTTAATCGCAATCACAGAATAAGCAGTAGCAAGGTCCTTGATATTTTCCTGGTATCTACCGTTAGGATTTACCCAGTACCCGTCCTCATGTTGTAGCGATATGATCTTCTGGATGAAATCTTCGCGCCAGTAGTGTTTCTTGCCTTTGCTGTCGACAATGACATCCCCGCCAAACGCCGTCAGACACTTCGTCGCCGTCATGAAATAATAATACAGCGAAGTCGTCCCGAAATGAGGATTCTCTTCAACGGTATAGTTATCGCAAAGCCACGCATAAGCACTCTTGACCCGGATATCGTTCTTGTCGACACCGGCATAGAGCAGGCTCTTAAGCCCCGCGAAAGTCATCGAACCATAAGAAACACTCCGTTCGGGATCGTAATGACCCGTCTCATAGATAAACCCGCCGTCATTCGTGGCATAATCCATTTTGTTGACATCTGTAAGATTCTGCGTACGTGCCAGAAATACCAGTGCCTTGCGCCAATGCTCTCCCTTCTGCTCATTAGGCTTAACCTGACCCTTGGAGTCTTTTAACTCAAGATCTTCAGCCGCTTTTATCCCTTCAAGCGCCAGGTGCAGATTCGAAAGGTCCGGACGCGTGTCGCCGCCGTAGCCGATCCCGCCATAAAACGCGTCTTTGGGAGCAATATCTTCACCTTCGTCCAGCTGGAACTGGATCAGGTAGTTTTTCGCGTTTTTGATTATCTCCTTGTACTCAGGCTTATTCGCCTCGGTAAAAGCCAGCAGACATACAGCCGTTGAGTAGTTGCGATACTTTACTTCATGAAGATAAATACCGCCGTTAGGTTTGACATTTTTCTCAAGGAAAGCATAGCCTTTTTTGATGATCTCAGCAGTTTTGGCATCGGGATTATACTCCGGAGCCAGAACATAACTGTATAATACTAGAGCAGTTACAGCAGGATCGTCCATCCACGACCCATCTTCTTTCTGCGTACCGGCAAAATATTTAAACGCAGTTTCCATTGAATGGCGGCTCTCGTTAAGCAGCGACAGATTCTTAACGCTCGAGCTTTGCTTATTCTCAGCCAGGTAACGTTGATCACCGCTTTGCCCAAATGACACAGAAACAACCATAAAAACCATCAAAACAGCAATAATAAATCTTGTTTTCACTTTTTAACCTTTCAATATGTACCAAACTAACTTGATTCTTTTAACAAAAATGCCTCGGCCAAAGGCCGAATCCTAAATTCGTAATTGGTAATTCGTAATTCATAATTACAAACTGACCCATAGGGCAGTTTGATTTACTACGTATCTCGGATGCAATTTATTGCAGCAAATCCATATATTTTTGCCAGACAATCCGGGCCAATCCCGCAATATCTGCCATACATCCAAAGAGCATTTTAACATTATTAAAGTCATATTACAAGCAGTAAAAACCCCAAACAAAAGCGCGAGGGCGCAAGTTGAAAATCCCGGCTTTACGTCGGGGCCCTCCGAATAAAACCCCAAAAAAACAGTAATAACGCTAATAATCTAAAACTAAACCATCGTTGCCAAATAAATTCGGCTTTAAAGAACCGTAAGACACCCACACAGAAGCGCGAGGGCGCGAGCCCTCCGAATAAAACCCCAAAAAGACAGTAATAACGCCAAAAATAGAGATTAAACCCTGATGCGGATCGTTTGCCGTTTACATGGACAATATAATTGTAAATGTCAATGCCAACATAAACCGTTCTGGTAAATAAAGTTACAGTCCGCCACCAAAAAAACTCGCTCACCAGACTAACTGACATTGACACCGGTTATAAGACTGTCAAGTTCGCCCATACCTATGTCGCAAATCCCAACAATATCGACAATAAAACCTTTGACCACCCCACCAACGCCCCATATAATAACTATGACTATGACGATATTGACAGGCTCACCGAAGCCGATTATCTCGTTGGCACATTAACAGAGGACGAAGTCTTTACAATGGACGATCTTGGAAACAGATCAAACGTAAACCTGCGATCAGGCTTACAGCGGAATTGCCAATGGGCTACAGCCAAGGCATTGGACGGTTGTTGCTTAAATGCAAGATGGAAGCCATCTGCACCGATAGCAAATGATTTCTGTGTTCAGTGGGTGACTGTGATAAGTCCGTCAGGGGCTCCAACTTCTCGTTGTATCAAACGCTCTTGGGAGTTTTAATATGGTACGTCTTAAAAAGAAAAGTATTAAGCTAATTATATTTTTGAGTATTTTTGCGATTATTACGATATTTTTATATGTTCTTGGTGCAAGAAAGATGACTGACATCGACTGTCGTCTTAGATTGAAAACTTTAGGGACAAATATATCTTCTTATGATTTTAATCAAAATCTGGAACCAGAAATTTGGTATGATTTGTTAATGCATGATCAGAATCTGCCTGAAAATTATTTTAGATGTAAAATTTCTCATGAGAAAGGAAAATCGGGACATTATTATATTAATATTAATTATTACTCTGAAGGAGAACCTCCTCCAAAAATGGTAGTTGTTTTTGAAGGGGATTCTGGATGGAATTTATGTGGTGATGTTGATGACATACGCCCTATCCACCATGGTGGTTGTCATGTCCTTTTCTCAGATGGAACTGTAGAATTTGTTCATGAAGATGATTTTACTAAGTTAAATTGGACGAAAATCCAAATGAAGTTGCAGGACGACCATTGATTAAATCCCTAGACTTTGCTGTCGTCAGCGACCCTACTTATACCCTCCCCGCCAATCACCGTAGTACCTTTAACCCACAGACCGTTAATCTTAACAGTTACAACCCCCAGACCATTAGCCCTCAGAGCACAGTTGCAACCCACAGATATTTAATCTTAACAGTTTCAACCCACAGACCTGGTAACCGTTCAAACCTTTCAAACTTTTCACACCTTTCAAACTTTTCTCACCTTTCAAACCGTTCACACATTTAAAACTTTCCTCTACTTTCAAACCTGCAACTCCTGTAGGCTATGTCCCAGAGTGACATTCTGGGTATACATATACTATTGGCCTCGTAGATCGTTATGCGTAACTGTAAGTTCACACGCAGTCGCGTAGGATGGATAAAAATGTTTTTCTTTTACCCATCGAATCCATGTACGGTCAGGATGGGTAAATAGCAAGTAGGGTGTGCTTTAGCACACGCCGAAACTATTATACAAGGTCATTTCCCACTAAATACCCAGCCCCCCTTTTCCGTCACTCAACCGCATGTAAAACAGCAGCATGAAACACAAGGGCTGTACTGGTTCGCTATAGCACATATATATTCTTGTAATATTTATCAGTAAGCAACCCGAACGCCTCTAGATCGCCAAACTGACTGGCCTTTACAAGTGTAATTTCGTCCATGACAGTCGTTCCAAAAACCAAAAAGATTAACAGTTACCAATAGTAGAGATACATACAACTCAAAATAATTTCAAAAAACACATATAATTTATTATCTCCACAAAAAAGACATCAAGACATATCCTTGAACTCAAGGGGGTTGCAGACTTTCTTAACATACGGCATACCTTCGGAACCCTGCTTGCAAGGTCAGAAGTATTGCCACAGGATGCACAAAAACTTATGCGTCATTCCGACATCAACCTAACAATGCGTATATATACTCACCTGAAAATATCTGACAAAGCCGAGTCTATAAAAAAATTACCTCCGATTACGATCAAAAAGAAAAGATTAGCCAAAGCTGGCACGGCAGACACCCCGGAAAATTTAACCGCCGATTTAACCAAAAACCCAAGCAAAATTAAGCAAAATTTAACAAGATTCGGTAGAGGGGCAATTGACGGTAACATCGGCATGTATGACGTAACCCCTTGTAAAATATACAGGTTACATTACATTGTAGAAACACGCCCGCCGCGATTCGAACACGGGACCTACGGATTAGAAATCCGTTGCTCTATCCAGCTGAGCTACGGGCGCTTGAGAATTGCGGGATTATAACGACCTATCTATCGTCATGTCAACTTCTTTTTTAAAAGAAACAAAACCTGTATCAAACACACTGAAAACCAATCCATGCGAACATATAACGGACGTAACCCGTTACAATCAAAGACTTAACCTCAACAATTGAGAAAACCGCCGTTGCAGACCATCACCAATTTACTATAAGTTTTTTTACCAATAAACCTTGACGAATTCCCAAAAAACCATATAATTTCAAAACAAAATTAGATAAATGATATACCTGAAAGCTGGTTGTTATTTGCTAATTGCAAATCAATAATGGCATTGTTCAGTTTGATCATCTGCTTTTTTAGGAGACCTGTATGATTAGTGTTAATGAGCTTAGACGAACTTTTGGCCGGATCGTCGCTGTCGATGACATATCCTTTGATGTGGCAAAAGGCGAGGTGCTCGGGCTTCTCGGCCCAAACGGCGCCGGCAAGAGCACCGCGATGAAAATGATCGCCTGTTTTCTTACGCCCGACAGCGGCACCGCATCTATCTGCGGTTATGACATCGCAAAGGATCCCGTTTCTGTCAGAAAATCACTGGGCTACCTCGCCGAGAACGCCCCCTGCTACAACGAAATGACCGTAGGCGGGCTTTTGAATTTCATCTGCGATGCAAGGCAGATCCGAGGCGCAAAAAGAAAAGCGGCCCTTGACAGAGTCGTACCGACATGCGCGATCGAATCGGTATACCACCAGACGGTCGAAACTCTATCAAAAGGATACCGCAGACGTGTCGGCCTTGCCGGTGCCCTGATACACGACCCGGAGGTCCTCATACTTGACGAACCGACAGACGGGCTCGACCCCAACCAGAAGCACGAAGTACGCAAACTCATCAACAAAATGGCCGCCGAAAAGTGCATCATCATTTCAACGCACATACTCGAAGAAGTCGAAGCGATCTGTTCGAGGACGATCATAATAGCACGAGGAAAAATCCTGGCCGACTCAACACCGGCAAAACTCAAACAAGAACACGGCAACGATCTCAACGAGGTCTTCCGAAAAATAACCACAACCAAATAAATTGTAGTTTGCGATCTGCGAACATAGAATTTAAGGAGCATACACAAATGAATGGTTTTTTAGCAGTCTTCAAACGAGAGTTTAAGGGATACTTCTCCACCCCCCTGGCATACGTATTCCTTGTAATATTCCTGTTTGCGGCAGGATACAAAATGTTCAGCGACGGTTTCTATCAGATGCGACAGGCAGACATGAGAACGTTCTTTTCCAATCTACCGCTTATGTTCTTATTCATGGTTCCGGCGACGGCAATGCGTCTGTGGTCAGAGGAGCGAAAAAGCGGATCCATCGAGCTGCTGCTCACTTTACCGATAACTGTCACACAAGCGGTTCTGGGCAAATTCTTTGCCGCATGGCTCTTTCTTGCCGTAGCTCTGCTGCTGACGATTCCTATCCCTATTACAGTATGCTACCTCGGTAACCCCGATATCGGCCTGATAATCACCGGTTACATAGGCAGCCTGTTTTTGGCCGGCGGATTTCTTGCTATAGGAAGCTTCTTTTCGGCAATCACAAAAAACCAGGTCATCTGCTTTGTCCTTTCGATTGTCGTATGCGGAATATTCATAATATCCGACTGGCCCACGACACAGGCATACCTTTCCAATTTCTTACCGTCCGGATTAGTTAAGGCAATCAGCCAGTTAAGTTTTCAGGGCCACTTTGATTCTATCCAGAGAGGCGTTATCACATTTAAAGATTTGGCTTATTTCGTTCTTATTATAACCGGTTGGATCTGGGCTAACATTATTATTCTTGACGAAAGGAAGGCAAGCTAAATGAACACGACGATACGTACAATTATCGGCATTTTGCTGATCCTGCTTATCACCTTCAGCGCTATCACCATCTTCCAGAATATCGGCAAGGGTATCAAGGCCGACATAACCGACCAGGAGATATACACACTTTCAGACGGCACAAAAAATATTCTCGGCAAACTCAACCAGCCGATCAAGGTACGCCTGTACTATGCAGAAACCGCGGCATTAAAAGCCTCCGACCAGATAAGATTCTTCAATAACTATTATACGTTTGTACGTGAACTTCTGGAAGAATACGAATCTTCGGCAAACGGCATGATCACGCTTGAGATCATCGACCCAAGGCCATTTTCGGAAGAAGAAGCGCAGGCCCTCCGTTACGGTCTCCAGCGTTTCCCGATCACCGAAGAGGAAAACTTCTTTTTCGGCCTTGCGATACAAACCCCGTTCGGAATCGAAAAAACGATCCCATTCTTTGCCCCGGACAGACAAAGTTTCGTAGAATACGACATCAGCTACCTCATCGACACCGCTGTAACTCGCCAGAAAAGCAAAGTCGGTATCTTGAGTTCGCTGCCGATAATGGGCGACGACATTTCCCCGTATATGGCAATGATGATGCAGCAGCAAAACCAGCAGCCAAGGCCTGCCTGGGGAATCGTCGACCAGCTTAGACAAGAATACGAGGTCACCACAATCGAACCGGACCTCGATGAGATCAAGGATATTGACATACTGCTGGTCATTCACCCCAAAGAACTCTCCGACAAAACACTCTTCGCAATCGACCAATTCGTCCTTAAAGGCGGAAGAACGATCGCGTGCGTCGATCCTTACTGTCTTTCGGACATCCCTGACCGCCAGCAGATGCAAATGGGAATGCCCCCCAAGCAGTTCTCCGAGCTTAATATCCTGCTAAACTACTGGGGCCTTGACGTACCGCCAAACACCTTTGCCGGCGACAGACTTCTAACCCAGATAGCAAGCCTCAATGAAGGCGGAAGAAGGAGACCGATAATCCTCCTGAACCTGACTAAAAACAATAATTGCTTTTCCAGCGAATCAGTTGCCGCCGCTGATCTTAACAATATAAGAATGCTATACCCCGGCGTCATCAACGAAATTGAACCTGCCGCATCCGTCGAAGGACTCAACCGAATGCCAATCGTAATGACAACAAAGTTCGGCAATTCATGGCAGGTAAGCCACCCGTATGAACTCATGAATCCGGACACTGCGTCGATTATGAACAAATTGATCGACGGCACTGATCCGATCAAAATGGGCTACCAGGTTACAGGAAAATTCCAGAGTGCTTTTCCAAACGGAATAGACGTACCCGTTCCGATCTCCGAAACCACCGACCCAAATCAAGCATATGAAGAAAAAACCAAACACGTCACCGGTCTGACGAAAGCCGAAAAGGAATGCGTCGTGATGGTATTTTCCGACGTTGACTTCATCGCCGACATGCTCGCTTATCAGCAGACTTTCTTCGGAAAGGCCCCTGCCGGCGACAATTCGGCACTTCTGACAAACTCTATCGGCGAACTTACCGGTTCTACAGACCTGATCTCGATCCGCTCGCGTGGAAACTTCTCCCGACCGTTTACCCGCGTCGACGCTATCGAAGCCGAGGCTCGCCAGGCAACCGAAGAAAAAATCAACGCAATCAACGCCGAGATAGAAAACTTTCAGAATGAACTTAAAAATATCATCCAAAAGGCCCAGGCAAGCGGCCAGGAGATCATGGGAAGTTCGATACTCGAAGAAAAACGCAAGATAGAAACTAAGATACGTCTCAGCCAGAAGGAACTTCGCGACGTAAAAATGTCAAGACGCCAGGACATTGAAGCACTTGGAAGCAAACTAAAAAGCTTCTGCACGCTCCTGATACCGGCGATAATCTTGCTGATAGCAATATTACTCGGAATTTTCAGAACCGTAAGAAAAAGGCACTACATAAGCCACGCAAGCGATTCCTGACACAGGGGCGCCAGAGCGTTAGCTCTTGGAGTTACCCGATGAATTGTTATACATTGTCGTTGAATTTCAGACATTACGATTTTTGACTTATTGATTAAAAATTGGAGTACATAATGAATAATAAAAAACTGATCGCATTAGCAGTAACGGCCATAATCACTACGACACTGGCAATCTGGCTTTCAACAGCCAAACAAACCCCGAATGCCGACCCTACTAAAACGAAATACCTGCTTGGCAATATCGAGCCGTCTCTTATTGACACTATCGTCATCGGCACCGGCAAAGATGCGGTAACAATCAAACGCACCGGGAAAAGATTCGTCGTACAGAACAAAGACAATTACCCGGCAAAGATGGCAGAAATTAACGACCTCATCAATAAATGTACGGACATAAGGATTTCCGAACTTTACACAGATAACCCCGACAACCACAAGGCACTCGGCGTATTGGAAGAAAACGCCTCCTCGCAGATCAAATTCCTAAAAACTGACGGTAACCTGCTCGCAGGCGTAATCGTCGGGTCTGCGAAAGAAGGCGGACAGGGAACTTACATAAGGCTGGCCGGCAAAGACAAAGTATACGTAACGCTCGACAGAATATGGTTTAGAAACGGGCCATTGGATTACATCGACCAGGAGATAACTCCGGCAATCAGCAAGGAGAGCATTGAATCGGTAGTGGTCACCCAGGCAGGCGAAAGATACACTCTAACCGTCAACGATCAGGGCAAGATAGTACCTGACAAGATGTTAGAAGGCAGGACACTGAAAGATTCAGAGGTCAACAAAGTGTTCACCGCCCTTTCAAGCTTAAGGTTCACAGATGTCGCAAAGGATGAAAATAACCTGGATTTCAACAAAAGCTACGTTTGCAAATCAGCCGACGAAATCCTCTATAGCTTGTTCCTCATAGAAAAAGACGATAAAACATATCTGACATGCAACTCCGTCTACCAGGGTGATTTACCAAACTCAAGAGAGTTTGCAACACAGGAAGAACTAAAGGACAAAGAAGCCAAGTACCTCGCCAGAGAGAAAGCCATCAAATTTTCAAATAAACACACCGGATGGGTCTACGAGATTTCCAAAGAATCAGCAAAGAACCTTACAAAACAACTCGATGAACTATTCGAAAAACCGGAAAAACCAGAAGATGATAAGAAAGTAGCAACACCGGCACCGGCAGCACTGGATTTTACAAAGTAAAAACAGATTCGCTTGAAGCTTATAGCTTACAGCTTAAGGCTTTTCAAAATCTGTTCATAGAGTACAGCTTGTGATAGTAGTCTTTGTTTTCAAGAAGCTCCTCGTGGGTGCCCTTCTCGACAACTCTGCCCTGCTTTAGAACATAAATAAAGTCGGCCCGCCGCACAGTCGAGAGCCTGTGAGCAATAACGATAGTCGTTCGGTTTCGGCTAAGCAATTCCAGCGAGTCCTGTATAAGAGCTTCCGATTCCGTATCGAGCGAACTGGTCGCCTCGTCAAAAATAAAGATCGGCGGATCCTTCAGGAACACCCTGGCAATAGAAATACGCTGTTTCTGCCCGCCGCTGAGCAGCACACCCCTTTCGCCGACAACACTGTCAAACCCGTCAGGCAAAGACATAATAAAGTCGAAGATATTAGCTTTTTTCGCCGCCTCGTATAGTTGCTCCTCAGTAGCGTTGACCCGGCCGTACATAATATTCTCGCGAATCGTCGAATCAAATAGAAACACATTCTGCTGAACAAGCCCTATATTCATGCGAAGGAACCGCTGCTTAAGATCCATTATGTCATGCCCGTCAATAGTGATCTTACCATTATCAGTCTCATAAAACCTCGGTATAAGCGAAGCGATGGTAGACTTACCCGCACCTGATTCGCCGACGATCGCAACCGTTTTGCTAGCCGGTATCTCAATACTAACATCCTCAAGCACAAGTTCAGTCGATGAAGCGTATTTAAACGAAACATTCGATATGGAAATCGCTCCCTTAACCGCTTCGAAAGTAACAGCATCCTTACGGTCAACGATGTCCGGCTCGATGTCCATTACTTCGACGAACCGCTCAAACGACGCGGCACCCTGCTGAAACTGCTCTGCAAAGCTTACAAGCCGGTTGATAGGCTTTAAGATAAAATGAACATAAAGCGTAAACGCCAGCAGATCGGCAGCCTCAAGAGGATGCCCAAAATGCATCAAAAGAACACCGCCCGCGATAACGATCAGAAAATACGACTGTACAAGCAAATGCATGCCGGAAAAAAACAACCCCATAACTCCGTACATATTCTCCTTGGCCAACCGGAACGAACAGTTGACCTCTTCGAATTTATCAAGCTCAGCTTCTTCGTTGGCATACGACTTTACCTCACGGATTCCCTGGACGGAATTTTCAACAGAACTATTTAGATCCGCTATTTTCCGTCTGACCACACGAAAACCCCGCCGCATCTTACCGCCATAGAGAACACCCCACGCTATCATAAGCGGAACCGGAATAAGCGCAATAAACGCCAGCGATGCGTTGATGTAAAACATCATCACAAACGAACCGACGATCATCGATGTCGATATCAGCAAATCCTCAGGCGCATGATGAGCAACTTCGGCGATAAGGTTCAGATCGTTGGAAATCCGACTCATCAAGTGCCCGGTCTTAACCTTGTCGAAGTAATTAAAACTGAGCTTTTGAATATGAGAGAAAAAATCCGACCTCATATCCGTCTCGACACGAACACCCAGAATATGCCCCCACTTTATCCTGATAAACTCAACAACGCTGTGAAAACATACAAGCAAAACCATCACGCCGATAGTAACACAGATCATCCTGAAGTCGTCAACAGGAATATACTCCTTAAGCAGCAGCCTCGTCAGCCACGGCAAAAGTATAGCAAGTACAGCCCCGAGCACCGACATCGACATGTCCAGTCCTAAAAGCCTTCTATGCGGCCTATAAAATTGTATAAATCGTTTAATCATTTACAGAATACCAAAAGGTAAAAATAAAGCCCCTCTTAAGTTACACTGCAAATGATTATAACGGCTCAGCGCCAAAACTCAATGATTTTGTCAAAACTGAGCCGTTAAAAAAACTTTAACCATTTATACCGGACGTATCGAGCCGAAATGCAGATTCCACCTGTGAGCTATCAGTTTGACTCCCAATATCTCATACAGAGCAGCAAGCCCAACGAGCGAATATATAACCCTGCTGGCAAGTGTCATTGGACCAAAGATATAAGCGACCAGATTAAAGTTGAAGAACCCGACCAACCCCCAGTTTAATGCACCGATCGTCAACAGCGACCAGACAAAAACATCCATTGATTTATAAAATTTAGACTTCATTTCAAAATCCCCTAAAAAAAGGTTACCATTGTTATACGCTCTTATACGAGAAAGAAAAATAAAAGTGCAAAAAATAGAAACCAGAAACGCAGGGACGGAATTTTATGACCCGAATGTCAGCTTTAACCCAAGCGAATCGCCAAACTCCTGATTTGAATTCGGCTTCTTTGCAGGCCCTTGATCGTCCCTTTTACCCCCCTTGCTGCCTTTAGGCGGTTTAGGACTGCTCTGCTTAGCCTCTGCGGCCTTTTTCTCATCCGGCGTCTGCTTGCTTTTCATACTCATCGAAATACGCTTGCGAGCGGCATCCACCTCCAGCACGCGAACATTGACGACCTGGTGAACCTTGACCACATCGGCGGGATCCTTTACAAACCGGTCAGCCAGTTCGCTGATATGCACAAGCCCGTCCTGGTGAACGCCAACGTCTACAAAAACCCCGAACGCAGTAATATTCGTCACGATCCCCGGAAGTTCCATCCCTTCTACCAGGTCCTGCATGGTATTAACATTTTCGGCAAAGCTGAATGCCTCGAACTGCTTACGCGGGTCACGCCCGGGTTTGCTAAGCTCTGCCTTAATATCCATCAACGTAGGCAAGCCTACGGTATCACTGACATAATTTTCAAGCTTGATCTTATCACGAAGTTCGGAACTTGCCATAAGTTCGGCAACCGTACAACCCAGGTCCGCCGCCATGGCATTAACTACAGAATAGCTCTCGGGGTGAACCGCACTTGCGTCAAGGGGATTTTCAGCATTTCTTATCCGCAAAAATCCCGCACACTGCTCAAATGTCTTTTCGCCAAGCCCCGAGACACTCTTAATATCCTGACGAGAATTGAACGCCCCGCTATCGTTTCGGCGAGCGACAATTCGTTCTGCAAGAGCGGGCCCAACGCCCGACACATACGTCAGAAGCTCCTTGCTAGCCGTATTGGCCTCAACACCGACCGCATTTACACAACTGACCACGGTATCGTCCAGGCTGCGTTTAAGCAGCGTCTGATCGACGTCATGCTGATACTGCCCGACACCGATGGACTTAGGGTCGATCTTAACCAATTCGGCGAGAGGGTCCATCAGACGCCTTCCAATAGAAACAGCGCCGCGGACGGTAATATCGTAATCCGGAAACTCATCACGTGCAACCTGCGACGCCGAATAAACACTCGCCCCGCTCTCGTTGACCATCACTACCTGTATCTCTTTCGGTAAACCGATACCTTTGACAAACGCCTCGGTCTCGCGGCTTGCCGTACCATTGCCGATTGCGATAGCCTCGATACCGTACTTCTGGCACCAGGCCATGATCTTAACACCCTCCCGGCTTGCCGCCGCAGCGGACGTAAGCGGAAATATCGCGTCGTTATAAAGCAGCTTACCCTGCTTATCCAGACATACGACCTTGCAACCGGTTCTAAATGCCGGGTCTATCGCCAAAGTAGCCTTTTCACCAAGCGGCGAGCCAAGCAGCAACTGACGCAAATTCTCAACGAAGACCTTAATTGCTTCTTCATCGGCTTGTTTTTTGCTCTCGATGCGAATATCCGTCTCCATCGAGATCATCATCAACCGTTTAAACCCGTCCCGGACAGCAAGCTTAACCTGCTGAGCCGCATCGTTTTGCGCCTTTATAAACAGTTCATCAAGTATCTCAAAAGCCCTGTCTTCGTCAACGGTAATCCGAAGTGCAAGCAATTTTTCCTTTGCCCCTCGCCGCATAGCCAGAACCCTATGCGAGGGAGCCTTGGCGACCTCTTCGTTCCATTCATAATAATCCTTGTACTTAACGGCCTCTTCTTCCTTACCGGGCATAACCTTGCAGTTATATTCACCCCTGGCCTGATAAAGCGACCGGATAGACGCTCTGGCGTCCTGATCTTCGCTGATCCACTCGGCTATAATATCGCGAGCCCCTGCCAGTGCCGTTTCCACCGAATCAACTTCCTTTTCGGCATTAACAAACTTCTCTGCCTCTTTCAGCGGGCCAAAATCGCCCTGCTCAAAGATCATCTTCGCAAGCGGTTCAAGCCCTTTCTCTTTAGCAATAGTAGCACGAGTACGGCGTTTGGGCCTGTATGGCAGGTAGATATCCTCCAGAACCG
>JAIPFN010000131.1 GCA_021736615.1 Phycisphaerae bacterium
CGGGTGGGCCAATCACCCTTAAAAGACGCTTCCGTCAGGAACAGTCCCTCCAAGCCATTGGCACTATAAACCTCCATTTTATGCCTGGCCTGGTCGTCATAGGCCCTGTTGCCATTGACTCCAAAATACTCAACTATCATGCCATATTCCGGCAGGTAGAAGTCAGGATACCAGATTCTGGTCTTGCCCTGATCCACTACCGCAGCCGGCTGCTCATAGCGATAAGCAATGCTGCTTCTGTCGAACAATCTCGCTATCTGCTCCTCACCTCTGCTCTTAAAGCTACTGCTATTAACCTTTTCTTCCGAGTAAAGATTATAGCCCTCCATCTCAAAATAAAGCTTCTCAGCTTTTTATATTTACCGCTCTTCACCCATATGGTGAATCCGAAACCTTACCTCCTGAAACCAACAAACCTCCTTAAAACCAACAAACCTCCTTAAAACCAACAAACCTCCTTAAAACCAACAAACCTCCTTAAAACCAACAAACTCAAAAATCACTAAACAAACAAAACAACAAATCCTAAACCCCCCAACTTGAACAATCCTTCACAAACACAATCAAGTTACATAATCAAATCCCTATATAACCGAAGTGTAACATGATTGAAGTAGTAAGTCGTAAGTGCTTATTATTAAGATGGTTACGCTGCAAAATCAAGCGTAACATGATTCAATGCCTGTTTTAGGATGAGAAATAAGAATTTTACCCAAATCTGGTCTGCCAGATAGTGGTGAGAATGCTGGGGTCGAAGGTCAGTTGGATTCTGTTGGTGTATGTTTTGCTGACCTTGGTTGAAATCAGCAGGATCAGGCCGATGGATTGCAGATATGACAGGTTGGAATAAAAATGGACATAGCTGAAGGGTTCTTCATTGAATTGAGTACTAATCCTCCGATAGGCCTGATATATGTCTTTTACATATCCATCCTGCTGAGAAAGGGCTGCTTTTAGGATTAGCAGGTTCTTGTCGTTTAAGTCTCTAACGACATCTAACATGATGTCCCGCCGGGCCTTTTCGAAATGCTCTTTGAGGAAAACTTTGGGCTCCAAGGCCCAAAGATACAGGGTCTTAATTCCTACCCGGACATCTGAATTGGTGTTGCTAACGGTCATGGCAGCGATTGTATTGATAGTTCCTGCAGGTTCGGATTTTAGACCCATTCGAGCTCGTTCTGTGAGGATTTTTTGCATTTCAATGCCTTTGTAGCTGCTGAAGTGAATTATTTCCGGCTGAAGCGTGCTGTTTATACTTTCATCAAGCGAGTTGAGGAATTTTGGGTTATTGCTCAGAAGAATGGTCATATAGTTATTTGGTGACCGGCTGATAAGATAGAGAATATCTTTGTGCCTGTCTTTGTCGCTCATCAGGTCAATTTCATCTAGGATAAAAACGGTTTTGTCTTTGTTGCCGACTTCGAATTTTTGCCATAGTTCATCCAGGCTGACACCTCTTGGCCGGACATCGAGTATATGGGCGATGATTTTGAAACTGGTGTTATGCTGACGGCAGTTGACGTAAACGAAGTTGAGGTCTGTTTGTTGGGCTAATGCCTGAATAAGATATTTGGCAGAAAGGCTTTTGCCACAGCCCCTGGCACCGAGGATTACGACATTGTTTGCGATGCCGGTTTGATTGTAACGCAGCAGTGAGTCGATCAGCGGTTTGACTTCCTCACGCATCAAAGGCTTATTGGGTATATAGTTGAAGTCAAAGATTTTGAAATTCTGGATTCTTTCGGCATTCTTCTTCAAATCCTGCTGTTTGGTTTTAAGGTATTCACTGAGGTCCATTTTACGCGTAAACTTTACTGAACGTATAAACCAACGAGGGTTTATAAATTTTACGGTTTTATCTCGAGAAAGGCCTTACGCATAAACTGAAGCGAATGCTTAAACTGAAGGGTATTTCAATTGTTGGAGTTCCGATTCGATTTTCTGAAGTCTGTGATTTAATACACGGCATTTGATTTTAGAAACAGATCGGTCAATTTCGTTATTAAGGATATGCCTGAGCTCTTCGGCTCGCATCTGGAAAATAAGGTATTTGTTCTGAAGCTCAATATTGCTGAATTTGTCGGCAGTTACAATAATCGGTTGTGCAGTTAGAGACTGGCAATGTTTCGCGTTTTCAGTGACGATTAATGTTTTTATCTTGTCAGCTTCTCGCTGAAGGTTTGTGAATCTGGATTCGATATTGATCTCTGGCATGGGTTAATTAAGTTGCAAGACTTTTTATATCTTTCGATCCAGGCTTCTATTGATACAGCACGCAAGTTATTCGGTGTAACGAAAATGAGTTTGGCAGTTATCAATCAGAACCCAAGCGAATGTTTTTGTGTCTGGAAGTATGTCTATGAATACAGCTTCTCTATTGGGGAATATGCTTATTAAGGCATAAAATATCAATCTTCACTTTTCTAATGTGGATGGCAGCGAGTTTCATGAAATTACAGTATTCGATAATTAATAAACGCAACCAATCGACCAAGCGATGTGATTAGTCGACTGATCCGACTAATTTGTATTGAGATATTTTTCGATCTTCAGGCTTTCGCAAAGTTTAAACCGGTTTCGATTATCACTATCTACGGCTTTGTTAAATAAATTAGCCTTTGCGTTGATCTGCCGCATTTGGTTTTTAACGGTGTTGGGGGATTTGTTCAAAGCACTGGCAATATCAGAATACGAAAGAGCCATATCACGATTCTGGAAAAACACGGTTAAGATATTTTTTTCCTGGGCTGAGAAAGTGTCAATATCAAGTCCCTGATTAAGGGATTTTTGCGTCAATACGGGCAACTGATGCAGTGATAAAGGCGTGATTGGTCGATTAGTCAGTTCGGCTTGGTCTTTGACAGGGCTAACAGCTGGCTGGGTTACTAATTGTTCCAGGTTTTTAAGTTGAGCAGAATTTTTTTTGATTACAATTGAATGTTCCATAATTTCCTGGTCGTGCTTTTGCAGGATTATATTTAAAGTGCCAATCTGAGAGTTAAGATTTTCAATTTCGGCCTTCACTTTTGTGAGCTGTTGGCTGGATACAGAAGTTAAGGCTTTAGATTTTCTTTTCCTGGCTTTGTTTTTTTTCTTCCATTTGAATATTGCAAATAATCCCATTTTCAATAGACCCTTATTGGCGACCCCAGATAGTAGGCTTGAGTTTCAACTGTTTCGAGCTGTTTTTTTATTCGTCTATGCTGAGAATTGGTAAGCTTGGCATTGCTGTCATCAAGGGCTCGATGTATTTGCTCAGCCAGAGAAAGAAAAGAGGAATATTTATTCATCAAATCATTGCCGGCGGTATCACTGAATCTGATTAGCGAAGATGGTCTTTGCCTTGCCTCATGGGCTCTTAGTTTTTGCCAGGCTAACAATGCTTTCATATCTTCCAGAATCTGCCGGAGAGTCTGCAGCCCGGCTACCAGTTCTGTTTCTGTCATGAAATATTAAAGCCGGCTTAGTATAAAAACCTTTTGCTTACAGATACATGTCATCATAATCGTCCATATCATTCCAGCTCAATTCGTCAGGGTCATAATCGGCAGAATCATCTTCATGCTGTTCATGGAGATAGTCCAGTATCCTATTTGAGACCCTACGGATAGCCATGGTATGCTCACAGATTTCTTCAAGAAGCTGGGTACGCTTCTCTTTTTCAGTTGGTATGTGCTTTTTCGGTGTCATTGTAAAATGATAACTGAATTAAAGTATTTAAGCTTTTTTATGCTCAAATATGCAGGATTGGGAAATATATTTTGCACAACGGCAAAGTGAAACCCTACCTCATAATTAGCATATCTAACATGTGATCTTTCAGATTTACAGAAAAAGTGTTCAAAGTATATTGAATCCGGGTGACACTGAAAAATGGGGACTTGTAAGTGTCTTATTTAAATAGACTTGCAGGAAATACGCCCTTTATGCCTTGGTTCATGTCTCCAAAATGACACTGATTTGCTTTTTCTCAAACGTATTTTCAGCTTGAACTGCACCCCTATCTTTACGATATAATGTCTGTATGAGAAAGACATGGATCTACAAACGAAACGGTATCAAGGGCTGGTGGGTTGGCTGGTATGAAAGCGGCAACCGCAAAGCCAAGGCATTACCGAGTAAAAAACTGGCTGAGCATTTTTGCCAGCTAAAGTACAGCCAACTCAATTCTGATGTGTATACAGGTATGGTTTCAGCCGATTGGTCGCAGATGATTGATAAGTACCGGGAATCCAAAAAAGTGCAGGGAGTCACTGAAGGCACTCTTTATGAGATTGCGTTGTCCCTGCGAAACTATGAGCGGCTTGTTGGTAAATGCAACTCAAAACAAATCACGCAACAGGTCATGGAAAAATTCATACTCGAAAGAGGAACTGAAGTAAAACGTCCAACTCTTAACAAGGACATCAGAAATCTTAAGACATTTGTCAACTGGTGCAAAGCTAAAAGGTATCTGGACAATAGCATCAAAACCAGGGAACTCAAGGAAGAAGAAAAACCAGTAAGATCTTTGAATGATTTTGAGATTAAGGTCTTAATAAAAGCAACTGAACAATACCCATTATTGAAGATACGTGTGCTATTAGCATTAGCCACTTGTCTGCGTCGCGGGGATATTGACTCATTAAAAATCAGCGATATTGATTTTGAGTCGAACAGCATTGCAACTTCCAGTAGGAAAACGAAAAAGTGTATGGCTTCGCGACCGGTTGCACCAGAAATCATTTCAGAGCTTTCAAATTATGTTTGCAGTTTGGATGTTGGCCAGGAGAATCTATTCCGCACAAAATTCAATCATCGAAAATGGCGTAAGGTTTGTATTGAAGCCGGACTAGCAGATTTGAAATTCCATGATCTTCGTAGAACCTTCTGTTCTCCGCTTGCTCAAAATGGTGTTTCGACTGCTGTAACACAGAGACTATTGGAGCATTCTTCACCTAATCTAACAAACAAGGTTTATACGAATGTTGATTTTGTCTTAAGAAGTGCTGTGGAGCAATTGCCAGTTAAGGACTGGCTGTAACATTGAAGCGTGTAGCTTATTTTCCCAAAAACATAGCCAAATGTGGTTTTTTAGTCCACTTTTGGTATAATATTGGCGTAATTTGCAAAATTTGAAAAAAAAGCGTCCAGTTTTGACTTCTTTTATATCTTATTAGTATATAAAAATGAAAAACACCATCGATTACATTGAGTTAGTACAACAGGCACAGCTTGGCGATAAGGAGTGTCGCAATCGTTTAGCTGAAGCGGTCAGGGTACGTTTGTACTCATATGTTTACCGCCATACCCTGTCCGATGATTTAACACATGATATTGTTCAGGAAAGCATACTGAAGATGCTTGAGGCATTAGAGAAATTGAGAAAAGCTGAAGTTTTTTGGCCCTGGTTATATAAAATTGCTCTTAATACGATACGTTCTCATTATAAGAATGAGCAGAATCACATAACTATTTCTGACCCCGATATGAATCCCGACTGTAATCGCAATGAAAGACACGATGCAATAGCCGGTTTAGTATACCAGGAGTTCAGCGAAAGTGTTTTTGCCGCAATGCGGGAACTGAAACCGGACCATCGTTCTATTATTAATATGCGGTGTTATGATGAGATGCAATTTTCAGAAATTGCAAAAATAATCGGCCGCAGTGAGTTTGCAGCTCAAAAATTATTTTACAGAGCTAAAAAATCACTGAAGAAAAAACTTGCCCGTCATGGACTCGGAAAAGGCTCACTCCTGATGGCTTTGGCCTTATTCGGCAAACTGACAGCGGAGACCGAAGCGGCGGCGGCGAGCATTTTGGTAACAAGTGCCACAGTTAAAGTCGGCACAGCGGCAACGATTGCGGCGATAGCTACCGGCAAAACAGCAGTTGTATCACTGGCAGCGGCTGGGGCGTTAACAGTTGGTGCTATTGCGGTAACGTCCGGAAATGATCAGTCAGCGGCCAGGCATAAACAAGAAGTGCCGACAACTCTGCATACTGCTAAACAAGTAGTGCAAACAGGCATGGGAAATGTCGAGCGATGCTATTACTATCCGCCGAATGGTAACGGTGCGGTGATGATGCGGGTTAAGTCCAATGTCGGCGGCGAGCAATTATACAGCCAATGGCTGCAAAATGATCAGGCCAATTATTATAAACATGACAATGTTATGTATATTAGAAACTGCCGCCAGTGGGCCGATGACCTGAGTGTGCGGAGGCTGCCGACGGACAGTCCGGAACTGACAGATTTTATTTCACGGGTCGAGGGCAAAACCGTACCGATGGAATATGTTCGGCATGATGGCAGTAGTTTGCTGGTAATCTCTAAGGAAAATGAAGATACCGGACTTTCGCAAATAATTCACCGCTACGATACCTCAAGCGAAGAGTATTTCAGGTACGACTGGCAGGGGAAAGCGAAGATCGTCGATCAGCGTGATGCCATGCACAAGCGAGGCTGGACATATTTCAGGGTCGACGGTCGGATAAATGGAATACAGATTCAGGGCAAAGGAGCAGTACCGTTTGTTTATGCGACAAGCCGGGCACACAGACCCTGGATTAAAATATGGGCAGGTCATGATGCCATAAGCGAAGCCAGCCTGGCCGGGCTTTCACGACCATGGATGGGACTGCACACAATTGACACCGTCCGCAGAGACGCCGCCGAGCAGGCAATACATTTTGAGACAAAATTGCTGCCGGACACAGGCAAAGCAGAAGTAACCATTACCAATGACCAAACCAGGCTTGTATACACAATTGATATGCAAGCTGATCTTATTGAAAAGATAACATTCTTATCTCAAACAGGCAAGCTCATTGGACAATTAGATTTCACTTACCTGCAGGAAGTGGATAATATTGGCAATGAATTTACCTCGCCGAGGAAAAAGGGTCATGTAAAGTCGCGGGGGATACTGTGGCTTTGCGAATTGGTTAAAGATTGAGGGCGAACAAGCCCTGAAGGAGACAGATATGAACAGACTAACAGTTTTCGTATTGGCGATAATGGTATTTTCACAGACAATGGTTTTTGCAGGGGACACTGCGATATTTATAGAGATCGGTTACCTGGATGGGGGCTATGATACCAGCAGCGTCTATGGCGTATCCCGCGATGGTTCGACGGTTTTGGGAAAGAGTGAATCCGGATTAGGTACGGAGGCCTTTCGCTGGACAGACGCAGATGGTATGATAGGCCTTGGTGATCTGGAAGGTGATTCGTTTTGGAGTTTCGCTTTTGGTGCCAGTGCCAATGGAACCGTCGTGGTGGGCCAGGGTAGAACGGGTCCAGGGTCTATGAATGAAGGTTTTCAGGCGTTTCGTTGGACCCAGGCTGAGGGTATGGTTGGCCTGGGTACGCTTGGCAGCAGTCATTTGTGGAGCACCGCATCTGCCATTAGCGATGATGGTTCGGTTATTGTAGGCAATAGTCATGATGGGCGTGGGCAGACCGGAGAGGCAGTTATCTGGACAGCCGATGGTGGTATAGTGGGTTTGGGGCACTTGCACGACGGTGACCTTTACAGTTACGCTTCAGATGTCAGCGCCGATGGCTTGGTTGTGGTAGGTTTCAGCAGTACAGGAGCTTTTCAAGATACAGAAAAGGCCTTTCGCTGGACTGCCGCAGATGGCATGGTCAGCCTTGGTATAAAGGGCAAAGCGCGTGCTGTTTCTGCTGATGGTTCGGTTATTGTCGGAACAATCGGAACGGATGACGAGTTGGAAGCATTCCGCTGGACAGAGCAAACCGGCGTGGTGAGATTAGGCGATCTTCCGGGTCTCAGTTTTTACAGCATCGCTTCTGCCGTTTCCGCCGATGGCTCGATTGTTGTGGGCCGCAGTGAAGGTAGTTCTAGTTCTAACGCGTTTATCTGGGATGAACAAAACGGCATGCGAGATCTAAAGGATGTTCTCACAAACGACTACGGACTTGATCTGGGTGATTGGAAACTCAGTTATGCAAACGGCATTAGTGATGACGGACGTACGATTGTTGGCTACGGATCCCCGCCGCAGATCAATAACCCTGGGGGATGGATGGTTAGACTTCCCGGTACCAAGATTTATGTTGACGCCGATGCTACCGGAGAAAATAACGGCCAAAGTTGGGCCGATGCTTATACGAGCCTGTTCATTGCTCTTGATAATGCCGCATACGGCGATGAAATCCGGGTGGCACAAGGGACATACCGGCCCACCGATGGTATATATGGCGGCGGGCGAGAATTGACGTTTCAGCTTAAAAACGGCGTCATTGTCAAAGGTGGCTATGCAGGTTTTGGCGAACCTGACCCGGATGCACGGGATATTGATTTTTATGAAACCATCCTCAGTGGTGACCTGCTGGGTAATGATGAACCTGATTTTGTTAATAACGATGATAACAGCTACCACGTCGTCACCGGCAGCGGTACAAATGAAACTGCTGTTATGGATGGATTTACCATAACAGCTGGCCATCACAAGCTTCGCAGGCCTTATCCCAATGATGGACATTTTGGTTGGGGCGGCGGGATGTACAACAATGAAGGCAGCCCAACGGTAATGAACTGCTCATTTATCAAAAATCTTGCAGAGGAAGGCGGTGGGATGTACAACTTGAAATCCAGCCCAACGGTAACAGGCTGCACATTCAGAGAGAACAGAGCACCTGATTCTGATGGTGGCGGGATGTACAATTATAATTCCAGCAATCCGATTGTTCGCAACTGCACATTCATCAACAACTTTTCAGATGATGGCGGCGGGATGTTCAATAGAGAAAAAAGCAGTCCGAAAGTAACTGGTTGTACATTCAGTAACAACATAGCAAGAGATGGCGATGGCGGCGGAATGTATAACTCTTCTTACAGTAATCCGGAAGTGACCGACTGCAGCTTTACTGAAAATTCATGCGATAATGATGGTGGCGGGATAAAAATTGGAAATGGGTGCGTAGCAGTGCTGCGTAATTGTATGTTCAGCAAAAACTATGCAAATGACTACGGTGGAGGTGTATATAACAGTGGCAGCAATTCTATACTAATAAATTGCACATTCAGTGAAAATACAGTGAGAGATAACGGCGGCGGGATGAGCTGTCGCAATGGCAGCCAAACGACACTAATCAACTGTACTTTCAGTATGAACATTGGTGAGTCTGGAGGTGGAATGTATATCTACGAGAGCAACCCGACACTAACCAATTGCAGATTCATTGCTAATACAGCAAATGGTTACCATGGCGGAGGGATGTATAACTACGGAAGTAATTCTACGCTAACCAATTGTACATTTACAGGTAACAGTGCCGATGATTTTGGCGGTGCGATATACAATAACGAATCCAGTCCGATAGTGACTAACTGTATTTTATGGGAAAATGGATTTGATGAAATATATGTGGATAGTGGAATGCCAATTGTTACATACAGTGACATTCGGGGCGGCTGGCCCGGTGCTGGCAATATCAGTGCCAATCCGCTGTTCGTCGATCACAACGGAGCCGATGGTATTGCCGGAACGAACGACGATGATTTGCGGTTGTCGGCGAACTCTCCCTGTATTGATGCAGGTGATAATTCAGTTGTTACCGTTACAACCGATCTGGACGGCAATGCGCGTATCGTTGATACCGTGGACATGGGTGCGTATGAATTTACTGGCACGCATCTCGTATATGTTGATGCCGATGCTGCCGGAGATAACAGCGGTCAAAGCTGGGCCGATGCTTATACAAGCCTTGTTGAGGCCTTGAAAAATACCACGTATCCCTATGAGGTCAGGGTGGCACAAGGGACATACCGGCCTAACGATCCTAACGATGATGGCCCTGTTGATGAGCGGGAATTGACGTTTCGGATTAGAAACGGAGTCAGTGTCAAAGGAGGCTATGCAGGGTTTGGTGAGTCTGACCCGGACGCAAGAGATATTGAGTTATTTAAAACTATACTCAGTGGTGACCTTGCTGGCAATGATGAACCGGTTGCTAAGCCTTCTGATTTAATGACTGAACCAACCCGCGCCGAAAACTGCTACAATGTTGCTCTTGTCTACTCCGGCGCGATCCTCGACGGCGTAACCATCACCGCCGGCAAAGCTGAAGATGCCCCCGAATATTTTGACAGCGGCGGAGGATTACGTATTGGTGGTGCAATAGTAACCAATTGTTCTATCATATATAACACGGGCGTATACGGGGGTGGTTTGTATAGTTTATATGGACACGGGTTTACTTTAGTTGGCTGCAAATTCATAGGTAATTCATCTCTTTACGGTGGCGGCGGGCTGTACTCCATATCGGATAATGCAGTTATTTCAGATTGCTTATTTGATTCTAACTTCACCGGCGGCTCTACCTTCAGAAGCGAAGGAGGTGGTGCGTGTGTATATGGTTATGACGTATACATTGCCAATTGCACATTCCGCAATAATCAGGCAGACTATGGCGGCGGCCTCTATAATAATGATCACTGCGGGTATTATGCAACTAATTGTTTGTTCACCGGTAACTGGGCCAATGAAGCAGGCGGTGGTGTGTATATTGGACATATTACCGACAATTCGCTGATCGGCTGTACAATAACTGGAAACTCGGCAGGTGATGTCGGCGGCGGTGTTTATGACTACTACAGTACTCCAATAACAAATTGTATTATCTGGGGCAACTACGATTCAGATGCTTCCGGCGAATCTTCACAGATATATGGAGGCACATCTGGTGTAAGTCATAGTTGTATTCAGGATTGGACTGGGTCGGGAGAGGGCAACATTGGTGCTGACCCACTATTCGTCGATCCCAATGGTGCCGACGGTATTGCCGGTACGGGCGACGAAGATTTGCGATTGTCGGCGGATTCGTTGTGTATTGACTCTGGTGACAATTCAGCGGTTACAACAGCTACTGACCTTGATGGTAACGAACGTATTTTCAATAATTTCGCGGATATGGGCGCGCATGAATTTACTGGCATGCATATTATTTACGTTGATGATGACGCAGTTGGCGATCCTGTTCAAAATGGAACCGCGGCTCATCCATTCGATTTGATATATGAAGCCACTGCCATAGCTAAAGACGGTCATAAAGTCGTGGTTATGCCGGGAACATATCTTGATCCGGAGATTGTTATACCGGAGATTCCCATAGCAGCAGCTTATATCGACAAAAATATCATACTGACAAGTGCTGACCCAACCGACCCCCTTATAGTCAACAACACTCTTCTTTCGGGTCGTGTAGTATTCAGCGGTACTGAAGACTCAACCTGTAAACTTAAAGGTTTTAAAATTTCGAATCCTTTAACCGGATCTATTATAGGCAATGGAACACATGCTGAGATTAGCAATTGCATTATCAGCGGTAACGGTCCCTGTCAGGGTACTGTAATAAATGACTGTGACGGACTGATCGCCAATTGTGTGATAGCTGACAATACCGCGTCCGATTCTTGCGGCGGCCCATTTCCTACTGTCTATGGCTGTAACGGCTTGATCAGAAACTGTACGATTGCTAATAATGTCTTTGCGATTGGTGACTGGAGCGGCGGATCGACAACACTTGAAAATTGCATCATTTACAGCAATGGCGACGGCGACGACAGTCAGGTAAGTATTTCAGGCGGCGGGCCGCTGGATATTTCATACTGTAATATTCAGGATGGTTTCCATAAAGTTGACAGCGACGGCGATGTTAACTGGGGTCTGGGCAATATTGATGTTTATCCGGACTTTGTTCGATGGGGCCTGTGGGATTACGATGCTATGGTATTAGAAGAAGGCAACTATCATTTGCAAAGTAACGGCTGGCGTTGGAGCGAGTACGAACCTGGCTGGACTTATGATCTTGTTACCAGCCGATGCATAGACGCAGGTAATCCCGGTTCGCCGCTTGGCGGTGAGTTAATGAGCGTCCCGAGAGACCCGGAAAATATATACGGAATAAACCTGCGTGTCAATATGGGTGCCTATGGCGGTACGCCTTCGGCGAGTATGGCACCGTATGGCTGGGCGATTCTGGGTGATTTGACAAATGACGGAGTTGTTGATTCCCTGGATTTAGCCGCACAGGCAGAAGATTGGCTGACAGACGCAAACGAGCAGCCGGGTGATTTGAACCGTGATGAAATAGTGAATATAGCCGACTTTGCTCTTCTGGCAAAGGATTGGATATTGTTAACTGATTGGGTTGAATGACAAAAGAAAACTTGCGATTCAGAAAGTTTTGCAGTGAGTAAGAGTGCCACGCTTTGAGCGGTTTGTCCAGGGCGGGGTACTCTTTGCATGCATATCAAGAAAATAGTTGATAATGATACAGAAATCGTTATAATAGAAAGTTTGATAATAAGAGCCAGTGTTTTTAGGTTTGTGCCGTATTATTGGCACGAAAGAGAGGAATATCAGTTATCAAGTGGAAAAGCTTGTTACAAACTCTAAGGTCAGTCGGGGGTTCACCCTGCTTGAACTTTTAGCGGTAATTTCCGTTATTACGCTATTGATGGGGGTTTTACTGCCTGCATTGGGGAAAGTAAAACGTCAGGCGAAGAGTCTGAAAGGGATGAGTAACCAGCGGCAAATCGTCCTAGCTGTTAACAGTTACGCAGTGGACAATGATGGCAGATACCCGGAATCGACTGCTACTATGACAGAATCCGGAAACAGCACATGGCATTGGCAGGAACCGACTATGATGACGGCTTGCTATCGGCGTCCTTCTTTGGAACATCGTTCGATGAGTGAATACCTCAATGGCTACATTGAAGACGCGAGCATTATGTTTTCTCCCAGCGCCCCCAAAAAAAATAAATACCTGCAAGCGGCATGGGATGCAGGCGACGATTGGGACAACCCTGACACATCCTATCCGACTGATCCGCTTTGCGGCACATATTGCTTCTACTGGAATTATATTGGGTTTCTGGGGACCAATCAAAGTCCGTTTAGAGGGCCGCGCAAATCTGCAGGCAGTCGAGGAGAAAGCAAATTGCTTGTAAGTGACTATTTTGGTTTTGGTCACTGGCGAAATAAACCGGAATATGGCACAGTCAATGCGTTCGGCAGTTCAGAGAGATTTAATGGGTCGAGTGTTACACCGGGGACAGAAGCTTCTTCGGCTTTCTGGTCTCGCCCGGAACCTGCAGGCAATCTTAACTTGAACGCTCTTGACCTCAAACTCCATGCAGGCTATACCGATGGACATGTTGGAAGTTATTCTCCATCAGAGGTATTTCCGATGAAAGTATCGTTTACTCCAGATGGTTGCGTTCCATATCCCAGTTCATATTTGACGAATCCGGGAATATTTTACCTGCCAGGAAGCGGCTTATGATAATCGAAAGATGACGCAACCCAAGCCTAAACCCCCTTCCCTGTTGAGTTGTTGCGTTGACTCCAAAATGTCTCCACATCCAAGAAGTTTTTAATATTAAAGAAAAAAACAACCCAATTTCCAGGCCAAATAATCAACTTTTTCAAATATTTTTGCACGAAATAGTATATTGAATACTGGTGCCTTTTAGGATTAGCTAACAACTGCATGAGCACAGGATATACCTTCCTGACACATGCACTACTGACGCATTACTTTTGCTTGTTCCTTACGAGCTTTCTTTTTCGCAGCTTTTTCCTGCCACTTTTGGTATATATCACGAATCCAGTTTTTCACAGGTGATTTCCATTGCTCGCTTTTTGAAGGAATATTTTTAATAAGACTTTTGGGGTTCAGTCCCATTTCTTTGGCCATCCGAATATCCTCATTATTCAGGCAGCATCTGCGTTTCGCCTCAACCCAGAATCTTTCTTTTTTGTTCTTTGGTTGTTTTGTTTTCTTGGCCATGCTTAAAACCTATCTTATTTCAAAATGTATTGCAAGGATTTAGTTCTGTTTGATATATACTATGCTGTTTTTTTCTGACAAATTGCAGTGTAATATTTCCATGATAGGGAATTCTAATAAAGCTGTCGCTAAATGGCGATGAAAACCGCGGCCAGAAGAAGCGGCCGCGGAAAAAAGATTGTCACCCTACATCATTAACACTTAGCTCCGAAGCCAGAAGGTTGATTTGAATATCAGGATCAACAGGAAATAATCGAAGATACTTTGTGAATTGAGCCAACATGAAGCCTGCTGCAATATTTGCACAATAGATCGTGCTTTTTGCAGTACAGAGACCTGTATGGGCTTGCTGTGCAGTGAACAATGTCTTGGGGTAGTATTCTCGGCTTTGTTCATCACAGGCTGTTATTACTCTCAATACTTCTGCGGACATTCTGCCATCTACGAAGAAATTCACCTTATCTTTTATCGCATCCCAGATGTGTTTGCGGGCGGTAATGGAATCTACGCAGCTGAATACGCAATTGCCCACAGGTGTTGAACGTTTGAACTTGTCCAGCACTGTTTCAACCTGCAGGTCGTAATTGATCTGGCGGCAAAACTCAGCTGTCACATCAACTTTTGGCCTTTTGAGATCTTTGTGCATATAGCCTTGTGTTGCCAGATTGCTGATGTCCACATGGTCAAAATCTATGAGTTGCAGAACCGGGACACCTATTGCGGTCAATTGGATTGCAACCTGTCTGCCGATGGCACCTACGCCGATTACCGTCGCCTTGCAGTCTAGTATTCGCTGTCTTGGCACAATGTCGGCTTGTCTTGAATATCTTTCACTACTCATATGACACCTCGCCTTCGTATTCATCCCAGAATTCGCTTCTAATTGTGAGTTCTTCCATGAAATACTCACGCTCCATCGGATCCATGGAATCAATCTCAGAGAGTAAATCCTGGCCATCAAAAACACTCAGGCCTTCAGATCCATCGCATCCAAAGACTTCGACTTCTTCCTGATTGTCAGCATGTTTTCTTGATTTGCCTGTCAGGGTAAAGGTATTGTCTTCGGCAACATTGGTGATGTACTGCTGCTGCCATGCTTC
>JAIPFN010000132.1 GCA_021736615.1 Phycisphaerae bacterium
CCCCAACGTCGTCGCAGAAAGGCATTACTCTGTCGCCCAGAAAGTTCTCGAATTTCTCCAGCGTTACAACGACCTCCAGGACATCATCGCCATTCTCGGCGTCGACGAGCTGAGCAAAGCAGACCAGACGGCAGTGTCAAGAGCAAGAAAACTCGAGAGATTCTTCTCACAGCCGTTCACCGTAACAATGCAGTTTACCGGCATGGAAGGCAGATACGTAACCGCCGCTGAAACTGTCGACAGTTGCGAGCAGATATGCGAAGGAAAATGGGATAAACTCCCCGAGCAGTCATTCATGTATGTAGGAAAAGTAAAAGAAGCAGCAGCAAAGAGCTGACCTTGCGGCCAGCTTAATTACTAATTACGAATTACTAATTACGAATTGTGGATTCGGCTTTTGGCCGAGGCATTTTTATAATGGTTAAAATCTCAACAGGTACATTCAGGTTTGTTTTAAAAACGCCGCAGGGCACGTTGATTGACTGTAGGACTGGGTCGTTGATCTTCCCTTCCCATGACGGTTTGCAGGGGGTTCTTAGAAATCACTCTCCGATGCTTTGCAAGATCGGACTTGGGATAATACAGGTAAAAGAAATAAACGACAGAGAAGATGCTTTTTTTCTTGTAAATAACGGTTTTGCCAGGATCAGCGAGAATTTTGTCAGTGTCCTTTCTCACGACGTCACAACTTTTGAGGGCCTCGACAAAGAGCAATCCGAAGAAATGCTCTCAGAAGCCAATAGTCATGTCGCAGGCAGTGCATATATAACGGCCCAGACCGGCGAGGAAATTGACTTGCAAAAGGCTAAGCTTATCGTAAAAATGGCCGAAATGGCCGCTATAGAGTCATAAATCGAGACTTACCGGTACTTTGCCGGATTTGTAAATTCTTATAACCATTTTTTGGGATATGCCCCCGAATTTGTTTGCTAAATAATCCTTTTTTGGTTATAATTGCTGTTTTGTGAGTATGCGGTTTGTATAGACGTGTCCTTTTAAAGCGACATATAGAGGTGTCCAGATAATAAACTGCGAAAGTTAAGTGACTAAAAACTCTGAAAAAATCGAAGATCGCAAAAATGTCTCGTCTGATGCGGCTGTTGATGATTTTGTCTCACGCTTGAGCAATGAGCATAAAATGCTTGTCGTCCTCAAGGCCCAGCTTTACGGCGGCAGTTGGGAGGCAATGCTTGACGACCTTAACAATCGCCTTGCCGGCAAACCCTATATATTTAAGCTTGTCAACAGGATAAACGAAGACGTCGAGCGAATCGAAATACTCAGGGGTTTTGAAGTCGAACACGGTATTGATCTAGCCGACTATGTAGATTTGACTTAAGGTTGCCGTGATTTTGCTGACCGGTAACCACGTAATTTTAACTTTTTTTTCAGGAATACTTAAATGCTACGAAGATTCTGTTTATGTCTTAGTCTTTTAATCATTAGTTTCCACGCAAACGCGGGCCAGGCTGATAAAGCGGCCCCGCCTGTCAAGCCGATTGAAGAACTTGTCTCTGTCAACCTTCTCGAACATTGCGGTCTGGACGTCGCATGGCAAAAGCATCTTTTTATCAAACCCGACGAGAAGATCAACCGCATGCTGATCCATGACAAGTACCTGTTTGTATTTACCGACCAGAATTACCTTTACTGTCTCGACCGTAATAAAGGCAAGATCGTCTTTAGCCTTATCATGGCTAGTAAAGGGCTTCCGGTCTACGGACCCAGCTTTTATGAAAACAGCCTGTTCTTTTTGGTTGGCCAGAAGCTTCACATTGTCGACATGGAAGTTGGGCGGATCACTAAGACTATGGATTACAGCTTGATCGGCAAGGGTGCCATTTTTGCCCCGGTTCACACCAAAGAATATGTTTATGTCGCAGGCTCGAATAACCGGCTTGCTGCAATGAACGCCGAAACCGGAACACGGACATTTGAGGCTGCCCCAAATGACAATTCCACGATCAATTCCATCATCGCCGATGACGAGTATCTGGTCTTTTCCAGTGATAGCGGACATGTCGTTAGAATCAAAACTGACAAAGCCGAGAAGGTGTGGCGTTTCAAGGTTGGCGGCATCAAGGCTCCGCTGGTAAGAGACGGCGAGTGGATATATGTCAGCGCCCTTGACAGGAAACTCTATAAGCTTAATATTGAAGACGGTTTTAGCGGTTGGCTGTCCAGCGTACTCATCGGAGAGTCCCTTTACGATTCGGTTCAAGTCGGTCAAAAGAACATTTATCAGTATGCAGGCGTAAAGGGCCTCTTCGCGATAGATAAAGAAAGCGGCAAAAAACTCTGGCAGATGGAAGAAGGTTTGGACCTGCTTTGTGAAAACGGTTCTAAGGCATATACACTCGCAAAACCTTCGAAACTCGTCGTTATGGACAATGAAAAAAGCAAAAAACTCTACTCGGTCAATTTTGCAAACGTTTCCGTCCATGCAGCCAATACGCAGGATTCCATGATCTATGTAGCCGATGAAAAGGGCAGGATCATGTGCATTAAAACTAAATAACTCAAGCCCTAAGCGAAATCGCCGGGCTGGAAAACAATTGTGCTTGGATTTGTTAATTTAACGGGAAAACTTTATTAGAAAGAAAACTTTAATTACGGAGAGCCGATTAAAATGGATGTTAAGATCAAAACCGCGTTAGTCAGTGTGTCGGATAAAACCGGCGTAGTAGAATTTGCTAAAAACCTCAGCGAAATGGGCGTCACCATCATCAGTACCGGTGGTACCGCAAAACAGATTGCCGCAGCAGGAATCGATGTAGTAAGCATTGATTCGGTTACCGGCTTTCCGGAAATGATGAACGGAAGGGTCAAAACCCTCCACCCGAAGATTCACGGCGGATTGCTCGCCCTTCGCGACAATCCAGAGCACGCCAAGGCGCTCACCGATCATGATATTACACCGATAGACCTCGTCTGTGTTAACCTCTATCCTTTCGAGGCGACAATCGCTAAAGAGGGATGCACTCTTGAAGAAGCCATCGAAAACATCGACATCGGCGGACCGAGCATGGTTCGTTCGGCGTCAAAGAACAACAAGTTCGTAACCGTTGTGACAGACCCTTCGCAGTACGATACAGTTATCAAGCAGATGAAGGCTAACGACGGATGCGTCGACGAAGCATTCCGCAAGGACTGTGCAAGGATCGCTTTCGGTCTGACGGCAAGCTATGATGCGATGATCTCAAAGTACCTCAACGAAAAGAGCGAAGTTACCTACCCCGAACGCGTTTCTATCGCCATGACAAAAGTCAACGAACTTCGTTACGGAGAAAACCCCCACCAGAGCGGTGCGTTCTATCAACTGCCCGCAAACGCCGAAGTAAGCGTCGGCGGTGCAAAACTGCTTGACGGCGGTATTCCAATCAGCTTTAACAACCTTCTCGACGTAAACGCGGCATTTGAACTTGTAAAAGAGTTCGAAGAACCCGCAGCTATCGTTGTAAAGCACCTCAACCCATGCGGTGCGGCTATTGACGACAATATTGAAGTAGCCTACGAAAAGGCATATCTCGGCGATGTAATCAGTGCATTCGGCGGCATTATCGCTCTTAACAGGAAAGTCGACGTGTCCCTGGCAACGACTATTATGGAATCCTACGACCGCTTTGGTAAGGCAGCCGGTGCGTTGGGCTTCTTCGCCGAAGTCATCATCGCACCTGAGTTCGACAAAAAAGCAGTCGAGACCATCAGAACCCTCAAAGAGTGGGGCCAGCGTGTCAGGCTCATGGAAACAGGACCTATAGTCCGTGCCGGTATCGACGACAGCGAATACGACGTAAGATGCATCGTCGGCGGAATGCTCCTCCAGAAGCGTGACCTCGTAGGCTGGGAAGAAGATCAATTGACGTTCCCGACAAAGGTCAAGCCTACTCCCGAGCAGATGGCGGACCTCAAAGTCGCATGGATCACTGCCAAGCACGTAAAGAGTAACACCATCACTCTCGTCAACGGCAAACGCCTTGTCGGCTGCGGTGCCGGCCAGATGAACCGTATCGAATCCGGCCTGATCGCCTTCAAGAACGCAGGTGCTCTGTCAAAAGGTGCGGCAATGGGTTCAGACGCATTCTTCCCCTTCCCGGACAACGTAGTCAACGCCGCAAAAGCAGGCGTAGCATGCATCGTCCAGCCGGGCGGATCAAAGAAGGATGACGAAGTCATCGCCGAAGCCGACAAAGCCGGTATCGCACTGGTCTTTACAGGCAAGAGACACTTCAAACACTAAGAGACAAGAACAAAAAGGCCCATGTTGTTAAAAGCATGGGCCTTTTTTTGTAGGGTGGGCCATGCCCACGCTGTTTTCGAAATCCGTAGGGGTACCCCTTGTGAGTGCCCAAAAAAAGGCAAAAAAATGCAAATACTAATAACAGGCGGAGCAGGTTTCATCGGCAGCCACATCGCCGAGCACTTTCAGTCCAAAGCAAACGTACGCGTTCTCGACAATCTGCGAAGCGGTTATCGCAAAAACCTGGAAGGCCTTGATGTCGAATTCATAGAAGGCTCGGTAACAGACAGAGACGCCGTAAAGAGGGCGGTCAAAGGCGTCGATTACGTATTCCATCTCGCTGCGATGATCAGCGTCCCCGAGTCCATGGAAAAACCCGTCGAGTGCGTAGAGATCAACGCAGGCGGTACGCTAATCGTTCTGGAAGAATCCGCCAATGCAGGTGTCAAGAAACTCTGCCTGTCCAGTTCCGCCGCCATCTATGGCGACAACCCCACCGTTCCTAAGCTAGAAACAATGCTCCCGGAACCTAAAAGCCCATATGCTGTTACAAAGCTTGACGGTGAGTATTACTGCAAAATGTTCGCCGATGAGGGCTGGCTGGAAACTGCCTGCATGAGATATTTCAACGTATTCGGCCCAAGGCAGGACCCGTCCAGTGCCTACGCCGCCGCCATCCCGATCTTTATCGAAAAGGCCATAAACAATCAGCCCGTAACGATTTTTGGTGACGGCCAGCAGACACGCGACTTCATCTACGTAAAAGACATAGTCGCCGCAAACGCCTATCTTGCCCAAACAAAAGGTCTTACAGGCGTCTACAACGTAGCCTACGGCCGGCGCCAGACAATAAACGACATAGCCGCAAAAATAATCGAACTGACAAACTCAAATTCAAAGATAGAATACAAACCCGTCCGCGCAGGCGACGTAAAACACTCACAAGCGGCAATAGAGAAAATAACCCAGGCAGGTTTCACCCCAACCTCAAACTTCGAAACAGGCCTACAAAAAACAATAGAATTCTTCGCAAACAAATAAGGCTTAGGGCAAACGTGCTGTTGGCATCCTGCCGACAGCGTTCTGCGGGCAGAATGCCCGCAGAACGCTCTAAACTTTCTTCCCGCATTTAGGACAAAAGTTATAACCCTCCTCGGCAGTCGTCCCGCAATTAGTGCAAAACCCGGCCTTGAAGAGATTGTCTTTGTCTTTTTCGCTGCCTTTGTCGTCCTTAGTCTCCTCGAAATCATCATCTGGAGCGTCACTGACCGGTTCTGTATCAATATCAAAATCCTTGATAGTCACCGTCGTCCCCGACCGAAGTTTATGGCTGAACGATTCGTCGAATGGCACATCGTCCATATCATCAAACGATCCTCCCGACTGGATCTTGCGTTTCATTTTAATTCCCATAAATATGCCTGAAATTACAACGCACACCCCGATAACAGCAAAAAAGCCCCCGCCAATCCCAAAAATAAACGGAGCCCCCATCGCCATCGCCCCGGCCCCGAACAAAATGCCGAATATAACAAAGAAAATCCCAAAAAAAACAGGCACAACGATCGCCATGATCCCAAGCCCGGCATTCGGATTAATTTTTTTCATAATAATAATCTCCCAAAATAAAACCCAGGATTAAATTCTTTTATCTTTTTTTCTCTGTGCCCCTCTTTGCCCTCTTTGGCAAAAAAGCAAAACAAGGCATACTCACAAAAGTTGTAAGCAAAGCCCAACAAAACAAACAGTGCAATATATAAAATTTAATCCGTGTAATCCGCGAAATCCGCGGATAAATCATCCAGACTAAAGTCGAGAAACAAACTTCTCGGCATTGATTACGATGTCGTCTTCGCCTACCTGGTCGAACGGGTTTTCCAGATGCGTCTGGATATTGTCCAGGCTCACCAGTACGATAGTAAACAGCACCGGCATCATATACGCTGTGAAATGCACGCTGCCTTGCGAGAAATCCTGCGATATTTCCGCAAAATACGGCCCGTACATAATCGGCAGCACGTAAATAAACACCTTGCTGAAAGTCCGCAGCGTTCGCGGCGTGCGGTACTGATAAATATGCTTTACATTCTCAAAAGCGACGACCATTTTGCTAAGAAACTGGTTACACCGCGAAACTTCACCACCTGCCAGCCCCTTCGCTCTAAAACTGTTGATAAACTTAGAAAGCTCGGAAAACTTCTCATAAACAGCCTTTTCTTCTGGTTCCATTTCTTTTACCGGAGTGATAAACATATTTCTGCAGGCTATAAGTACCGCGGCAAGTGCTTTTTTTGTATTTTCCTGAAGTTCGGTATCGCTGTCGGCGATCCAGTCCCTGCTCGCAAAAAATATCGCCCGCCCGTGCGCCTTCATATTCCCGTATTCTTTCAGAGCATTCTCACGCCGTTTATACGCGCCGCCGATAGAAAACACGATAGGAAAAACGATCGCCGTGCCGATAAGCGACAGCGGAAAATCAGCGGTAATCCCGAATTTGCGGCAAAGATAAGTCGAAAGTATCGAAAGAACAATAATAATATAAGTATGAACGCTGATGATAAGTCGAAGACTCTTAATCCACTGCATAAAAAAACCTTTCAAAAAAAACGTGACAATCTTTAAAGTATAACCCAATTACCAACAAAACTCAACTATTATTTAGTGAAACAGCCCGGTTTTCCCCGACTTACGACTCACGACTGACGACTTACGAAAAAATCCCCAAATGGTTGTTGACATTTCGACGGCTTTTCAATAGTATAATCCGGCAGTGGTTTTTGTTTAATAATTGATAATTTTGCTGCTGCAAAGGTAATCCGTGAAAGTCCTAGTCGTAATACCCGCAAGATACGGTTCAACACGCTTCCCCGCCAAAGTTGTCGCCTCAGATACGGGCAAATTCCTCGTCCAGCACACATACGAGCGGGCTTTGTGCGCAAAAAGCGTACAAGACGTCCTCGTCGCCACAGACGACGACCGTGTCATGGCCGCATGCCAAAGTTTCGGTGGCCATTGCGTAATGACCTCCGCCGACCACCAGAGCGGAACCGACCGAATCGCCGAGGCGGTAAAGGACGTCGACGCAGACATAATAGTAAACCTCCAGGCTGACGAACCGGAGATAGACCCGGCAAACATAGACTATCTTATAGACCTCCTCGACGGCGACAAAGACGCGGTCATGGCAACCCTCCTAGCCGGCTTCGACAACGCCGACCAGGTCGCCGACCCAAACGTCGTAAAATGCGTAACCGACCAATCCGGCAGGGCAATATACTTCTCACGCTCGCCGATCCCCTACGACCGCGACAACGGCGGCATCGGCGATTACAGCATGTACCAACGGCACCTGGGCATATACGCATACAGGAAAGACTTCCTCATGCAAATAACAAAGCAGCCCCAGACCCCGCTCGAACTAACAGAAAAACTCGAGCAGCTAAGAGTAATAGAAAACGGCCACACAATAATAACAGGCAAAGTAGCCCAGTCCTGGACGGGCATAGACACCCCCCAGCAATACGCAGATTTCGTAAAAAGAATGAAACCGTAATTAAAAGCGCGGGAGCGCGAGCTCCCCGATCAGACTTTACAATTTAAAATTGACTTTACGTATATCAGTAGAGTCGTAAAAGTGTTAAATATTTGTATTTAGAATTTCGAATTTGTTTCGAATTTCGGATTTATATTTATAAAAAAAATCCGTGTAAATCCGTGTAATCCGTGGTTAAAATTAAATTTTGTTAATAACGCAGGACAATAAAACATGGCTGATAGCAGAGACCTACTGGCAAAGGTAAGCGACGTTTCGACAGAGACCGAATATTTTTCACCGATACCCAACGGCTACAAAAAGGGCAAATGCCGTTACGTCATCGTAATGGGCACGGTAATGAGCGGTCTCGGCAAGGGCATATTCTCGTCCTGCCTGGCCAAGCTCATGGTCGACAAAGGCCTAAAGGTCGCCCCGATAAAGCTCGAAGGCTACCTCAACATTGACTCCGGCACCCTAAACCCCTTCCGCCATGGCGAGGTATTCGTCCTTGACGACGGCATGGAATGCGACATGGACCTGGGCACCTACGAACGCATGCTCAACCAGGACCTGTCCGGCGCAAACTTCTCCACCAGCGGCCAGATATACAGCTCTGTCCTTAACAAGGAACGCCACGGCGATTACCTCGGCCGCGACGTCCAGATGATCCCCCATGTAACCGGCGAAGTAAAACTAAAACTCCGCAAGCTCGCCATGGACACAGACGCCGACATAGTATTCGTCGAGATCGGCGGAACCGTCGGCGACCTGGAAAACGCGTTCTATATCGAGGCAATGCGGGAACTCGCCTACGAAGAGGGCCCCGGCAGTTGCAGCTTCGTCGCTCTTACTTATATCATGGAGCCCAAAACCCTCGGCGAACAAAAATCAAAAGCCGCCCAGCTCGGCATCAAGCAGCTCATGCAAACCGGTATCCAGCCGGACATCATCGCATGCCGCTGCGAAAACCCCGTCAGCGAACAGGCCCGCCAGAAGATCAGCGTTTTCAGTAACGTCCCCTTCGAGCGAGTTTTCAGCATGCACGATTCAGCGAGCATCTATACCATCCCGGCAATGCTCCGCGAAGGCGGTCTGGACTTCGAGGTCCTCAGAATGCTTGGCATAGAGGACCGCATAAACCTCCGCAAGGAACGCAACCAATGGGCCAAATGGTGCGATTTTACCGACAAGATCGGCAACGAAAAATACGACATCACAATCGGTATCACCGGCAAATACACCTCCGTCCGCGACAGCTACGCTTCGATTCTTAACGCCCTCGAACATTCAGGCATCGCCCTCGGTTGCAACGTAGACGTCAAATGGATAGAGACCACCGACCTGACCGATGACAACGTCGCCGAACACCTCCAGGACGTAGACGGAATAATCGTCCCCGGCGGTTTCGGAACCCGCGGAACAGAGGGCAAGATCGCCTGCATCAAATACGCCCGCGAAAACAAAGTCCCCTATCTCGGTCTGTGCCTCGGCTTCCAGATGGCCGTCGTGGAATTCGCACGCAGCGTATGCGGCCTGAAAAACGCAAACAGCTCAGAGATAGACCAGAAGTGCCAATACGCCGTAATAGACATCCTCCCCGAACAGAAAAAGATCGAAGGCCTCGGCGGAAACATGCGTCTGGGCGGCCGTGATATAGAGATCAAAAAAGACACCCTGGCCTACAAGCTCTTCGGCAAAAAAGAATCGGTCAGAAAACGTTTCCGCCACAGATACGAGGTAGACCCCCAGTACATAGAGCAAATTGAAAAAGAAGGCATGATCTTTTCCGGTAAGGCTCCGGACCAGCCGATCATGCAGGTGCTGGAAATCGTCGATCACCCATTCTTCATGGCAACCCAGTCCCACCCGGAACTGACCTCAAGACCCCTCGCCCCGGAACCAATGTTCACAGGCCTCGTAGCCGAAGCAATGCGAAAAAGAAACCCGGACGAAAACCTCCCGGACGCAATAACAGCAGCAAAGAAAACCTGCTAACACGAACACCCGAACAATACAAATATGACATTAAAAGCGCGGGAGCGCAAGCTCCCCGATCAGACTCAACAACACGACGGAATCTTAAATTCGTGTGTTGACCTGACTTGAAAAATAATATTTCACTTTTTTATTTAAAAATAATCCGTGTAATCCGCGAAATCCGCGGATAAATCATTCCGCCACAATATCAAAAACCGCGATCTCCGGTCTTGCAAAAAATCTCGCTCTAGGCGCATGCCCGCCTTCCATGCCAAGCCCACGATTAACATACAGATCCGTCTCGCCGACCTTATACAACCCGGCCTCATACTTTTTGCCGAATTTTGATAATGTAATGATAGCCCCGTAGAACGGCAGGGCGATCTGCCCGCCATGCGTATGCCCGGCAAGATACATATCAACGTTGCGACCCTGAATATCCTCGATAAGGTCCGGCGTATGAAAAAGAAAAACATTATACGAATTTTCCGAACTCGATCTAAGCAAAGAATCCTTCGACGAACTGTCCCAGAAGTTAAAGCCATACATAACGATCTGCTCACCGTCTTTTTCAATAGTCTTCTTTTCGCCATTTAGCACTTCAAACCCCGTGTCCTCAAATAGCTCATCGTCACTGGCCAGATGTGACCAGTTCCCGCGAACAGCAAGTTTCGCAATATTGGCTTCTAAGGCCCCCATGGTGCCCTTAAACAGCCCCGCAGCTTTTTCTGTATTGACGGCGTCACCCGTAAAAACAATAACATCGGGCTTAAGCGAATTAACGATCTCAACAAGCTTTTCCTCGTTCCGCATTTTCATATCGCAGTGCGTATCGCTAAATTGAACAATCCGAAAACTCGCCTTTTCCAGCTTGCCGGTTTTAATAGTAAAATGATTTACCTCAACCCAATACGCCTCAATAAAAAATCCATAAAGCAAACACGCCAGTCCGATCCCCGCGACAACATGAACCGCGACCGCCGGTTTAGAACTTATCGAACTTTTCTTTCTGCCAGGCCGGAATCGCGACCAAACATAATCCAGCAAAAAACAAAACTCAACCCCGGCAACAACAGCGATCACCCCAAAAACAAAAAGCACAAAAATCTTCTCAACAAAAGGCATAAAATAAATTCTCCAAAAAAGACGTAGGGTGTGCTTCAGCACACGCTGTTATTTGGTTATTCGTTATTCCTTGTTTGTTATTGGATATTCATCTTTTCAAACTTCTCTGTAACCATCTAATCTCGACACAAAAGCGCGGCAGCGCAAGTTGAAAATCCCGGCTTTACGTCGGGGCTGCCCGAATATAAACTCAACAAAACAAACTCCCAAAAGTTGCAGGCAAAACCCAACAAAACACCATGTGTCACAATTTTAATTTATAATTTGTCATTTTGATCTTTAATTTTTGATTTTTCATTTATACAATACAATTTGAACCAACTTTTTGTGTGTTGAGTTGCAATTTTCTTTTACCCATGCCGATCTACCTCGCACCTTATGAACCAAGCAGCGCCCGTATTCCTGCAAACACGATCTGAGCGGCAAGGCTCGCCAGTATAAGCCCTGTTAGCTTCGTAAGAGCTGCCAGCACTTTCTTTCCAAGCATCCTTTCGATTGTCGTTGCCATGTATAGAAATACAGAAACTGTCAACGCCGCCAGCAATATCCCGCCGCATGCCCACAATTTTTCTTTCGACGTCTCCAACTCGGCCCCAAGTACAAATAACGTTCCGATAGTTCCCGGTCCGACTATCAAAGGAATCGCCAGCGGAACAATCGAAAAGTCATCGTCAGAGACAACATTCTCAGCTTTTTTACCGGATACCAACGCAATTGCATTAAGGAACAACAGTGTTCCCGCGCCAACCTGAAACGCCCCAAGAGTGATACCCAATGTACTGAAGATTTGTGCCCCGAAGAAAAAAAATATCAGTACTGTCACAAGCATGGAAATCGACGTACGCACCGCTCTACGCCGTTTCTCGGTTATGTTAAGTTCACCGGCCAATGACAAAAACATAGAAACCGAAAAAAACGGAGCCAGCAGAAAAAACATCTTAACATAAGTATTTATAAACAATGAAATCATAAAAAATCCTCTGTAGGGTGGGCAGTGCCCACGTTGTCACTTCTTCATACTTGAATATTCGCGGATTATTTTAACCAAAAACATTACCCCATCCGATCAATAGCAAACTCCGTAGGTCCGCACTTTTCGCACATCTGCAAAATCCGTACAGCCGTCTCAGCGACCTCCCGCGGCGGTATAAACGCCGACGTGTCGATGTCCTTGTCGTCTGCGGTAAACAGTTCTGTCGCCATCTTGCCGGGGCTGACATTAAACACACGTATCCCCATCCCCTTAACCTCCATCTTCAAAGCTTCGGCAAAGCCCGTCATCCCATGCTTGGTCGCGCAGTAGACAGCATGTTCGGCGACCGCCTTCCTGCCTGCCGTCGAGTTGATGTTTACGATGGTCCCTGCCCGGCGTTTTTTGAACATCGGTATAACGGCCCGGGTCAGCTTGATCGGCACAAGCAGGTTAAGCTGTACCATCATCTCGATCCGCTCGACGGAAACATCTTCAAGCAGATCGATACTGACTATCCCGGCATTATTGACCAGCACCTCAATATCCCGCTCAATTGCCGCTTTGCAAACCTCATCAAACACATCTGCCGAGCAAATATCCCCTGCAATAACATCGCACCTCACCCCATGAGTTTTCTTAATAGACTCAGCGATCCCGCCAAGCAAATCTCCGCTGCGGGCGGTAAGTATAAGATTGGCCCCGGCGTCTGCAAACGCAAAAGCCAATTCCTTACCAAGCCCCTTGCTCGCCCCGGTAATCAAAACCCATTTATTCTCAAAAGACAACATAAATTTTCCCATAAAAAAACAACATTAAAAACCCGAAGCGCGAGCGCAGGGATAAAACCCCGACAATTCACGAACGACCGTAGGGTGGGCCGTGCCCACGCTGTTAACTACCAGATGATCCATTGACCATCTGAAAATATAAATGTTAGACTTTTAATCACCGGCATGGGATCGGCATCGTCAGGAATGTCATATTCGAATAATCCTCTGAAAGAATTCCCGATACTGTCTTTATGGTACGCCAGCACCGATGAGTCTCCCCAGACAAATTCAATGTTACTGAAGTCAAAGGGTTTGATTCTAAAATCAGACCTGGTGTAATTTTTAACCTGGGTGTTGAATCGGGAGTTTTCTTTCTTGCCCTGGAAAAGCTCAATTGCCTTCATCCTGCCGTTAAAAAGAGAGTTCACGGCTTTTTGCCCATTCCTGCTGCTGATATCCTTATGCAATTCCTTGATTACCTCAATCAATTTCTGCTTATTCTGGTTGGTGTTATCAGGTACTTTAGGCATAGATGGCAATAAAAGAAAGTTGCTCGGGGTTTTATCAATTTTAAATTTGGCTTCAGAGTTTGAAGGTTTTAAAGATGTTTTGTACACTTCCTTAGAAGTGGTGTTACTGTCCTGATAGTATATTCCAATTCCAATCTCCTGATCGGCATCGGTTTTTATCGATATTGCATTTTCGTTTCGATTAATATACGAAGTGATAAAGTACATGCCCTGACTGGAAGTTACTGTGACAGGGTTTTCGTTGACAAATACTGTAACGGGTGAATCAAACGGCATCCCGGACACACTGGCAATGCCATTCTGGACGGAGATGTTCCCAATAAGCAAATAATAATAAATGTTATCAGATGAAGAGTTATCTGAGGAGCCTTTTTTGCCGCATCCGGAAATTACTACCAAAGTAATACAGATGAATAGTAGACGTTGCCAAAGTTTCATTTAGTTTCTCCTAAAAATAAATCCCTCAGCGTGTGCAGAATCACACGCTGATACTTGGTTCTTGGTTATTCCGTGTTGGATATTCATCTTTTAATTCACCTGTAGGATGGATAAAAACTTATTTCTATTACCCATGCCGATCTTCTAAAATATTCTTTTCTCTTATCCCTCTGTGGTCCTCTTTTTCCTCTGTGGCAAAAAAGAAAAACAAGCCCAATTTCCAAAAGTTGTAAACAGAATTCAACAAAACAAACATTGCGTTAATAACAATAATCAATCATAAATATGGAACATCCCGGCTTTACGTCGGGAATAAATCGATCTATTGTCCTGCGGACAATAGATCATAGCTCGCAGCCCACTTATCCTTATCAGTAATATCATTGGTAGTAATAGTCAGCTTACCCGTAAGGCTCTTATCCGGCGCGACCCATCCGCTTAGATAGATGATACCATTTGTAAGTTTCTCGCCGATATCAGGATGATACACCCGCTGGGTATACTTGCCCTTGACAATAAAAAACAGCAGCGATTTGTCCGTGCCCATCTTGTCGGAAAATTCCTTATCGATAACAATGTTCCCGGCGTAAGTCGCTATATAGCTGTACTGTCGCTCCTCATGCGTATAATCGCACTCCCATTTGCCCGAAACCACACCATTGCCGCCAAACTTCAAAACCGCAACTCCCCGATTGCTCCCATCCCTGGAGACCGTCGGCTTTAGCGTAAAATCATCTTTAATGACCAGCCGCGGCGGTTCGGGCATATCAATAAGCTCGCCTGCCGGCAAAATCAGATCATCCAGCAGCCACGGCCGATCCTGCCGCACGGAAGAACCCCCGCCGCTGCGTCCAGCCGGTAGAATTGCCTTCATCATCATCATATAAAGAATCAGAACAATAACCACAGAAACAAGCACAACAAGCGCCATAAACCCCTTAGAACGCCTTCTAAGCATGTTATCCATACTTTCTCCCTTATAAATTAGCCTCGGCCGTAAGGCCCAAACCTTAATTCGTCATTCGTCATTCGTAATTCGTAATTTCAAACTGGCCAATCGGCCAGTTTTAGCGGTCTTTACCAGATAATTTTTTCCTCTCGTAAACCGAAATTGTACAAGGAAATTTGGCCTTTGGAAACATTTTTCATCAAAAAAAGGCGTCGAAAACAATATAAATTCCATAACTTCAGGTCATAAAATCTGAAAAACGAGCCATATTCCACAAATTAATCAATAAAATCATAAGGAAATATCAAATCCGTTTTAAATAAACCTTCCAAGGCGGTTAGAT
>JAIPFN010000133.1 GCA_021736615.1 Phycisphaerae bacterium
CAGGCGTCTAAGCGCCGTCGACATCCCGGTAGACACCGGCGATTTCAGGCTCATCGACAAATGCGTAGTAGAGGCTTTTAAGCAGTGTCGTGAGCAAAGCCGCTTCGTAAGGGGTTTGATCGCATGGACAGGCTTTAAGCAGGTCGCCGTATACTATGACCGCGACGAAAGATACGCCGGCGTTACAAAGTACAATTTCTTCAAACTGGCAATGCTGGCTTTGGATGTAGTTATAGGCTTTTCCAGTCTTCCTTTGAGAATAGGCATTTTGCTGGGCCTGCTTCTTTGCTCGCTTTCACTGCTGGTAACGCTGGTTGTGATCGGCAGATTCATGTTCTTAGGAGAGTCTATAACCGGTATGGGAATGATGATAATATGGATGCATTTCCTGATAGGGGGCCAGTTCCTGATGCTCGGTCTCGTAGGCGAATACATAGCAAGAGTATACCGGCAAGTCCAAAACCGCCCGTTATACATAACAGCCGAAAAATCGAAAGACTTAACGGTAAAATAGCAAAATTTGCCTGAACTTTCCGGATGCTTTTTCATATATGATAAAGCTGTCCCAAAAAAACCTTAAAAAACCCTTTTTCTTTTCTGTATGAAAGACAAATGCCGTTGGGCAGAATTGGGAGTATCATAAATTGGAAAACAAAAATAAATGGCTGAGCTTTTCAGTAATCACAGCCGTTTTTATCACACTATTGGACATTGGCGAACTTTTCCATAAAACAGGCTTCGGCAAGTATGGAGTTGGCGAAATATCCCTGGAAATGATCGTGATAATGGCCCTGGCATTTGTCGTTTATTGGCTTTTGCGCCTTTGTGTTCTAATGCCGTTCGTACGATTTTCCAAAGTTGACTCGACTAATCTTGACGTCGGGCTTTTTGCTTTTTTGGCGATCTCTCATGTGTTTTACATCATCCACAGGCATTTGGAATTCGGCAATTTGCTTTCGGATATGAGATTAGTCGCCCTGATAATAGCTGTGCTTATTATCTCACTGGTAATGAGTGTTCTTATTGTAAAACGTCTAAAACGCATCCAACAAAAAAAATGGCCCAAATATTTACAAAGGCTTAGTTTTATCATGAGCCTTATGTTTATAATTGTCGTCGCAGTCGTTTCATTTCTAACTAATTACGACCCTCCAGTTGAAAAACCGGTCAAACAGGCAGTGCGATTGCCCGGCGCGCCAAAACACGTGATATTTATCGTCATTGACACGCTGCGTGCCGATGCAATTTCATGTATTAACCCGGACACGATGGCTACACCGAATATCGACGCACTTGCAGGTGACGGGGTTTTGTTTAATAACGCCCGCAGCACATCTCCATGGACCGTACCGTCTGTGGCATCGCTTTTGACAGGTGTTTCGCCTTTGGCACACAGAACAATGACGATTAAATCGCAGCTGCCGGACGAATGTGTCACTATCGCGGAATATTTTGATCAACAAAATTATCAAACCGCCGCTTTCTACCAAAATACTAATCTTAATAACAGAAATTTCGAGCAGGGCTTCGATACCTTTAAGTTTCACGTTTTGCCAAAGGACTTTTTTTTGCATCAGAGACTGCTAAAATTCCTGGCAGGCAAGACAGAAACGATAAAAAGGCCGAAATGGGCAACTGATCAAGCGATAGGATGGCTGGATAAAAACATAGATCGCCATGGGTTTTTATACGTCCATTACATTGACCCGCATTCACCTTATACTCCAAAAGATGAATACTTACCCAAAGGAGATGTCCCCAAAAGGGTTGGTAAAACATTTAAAATTGAAAACTTCCTTTCAACAAGAACTGGTTTTCTTGTCCTTACTCAATCTGAAAAATCATGGGTCAGAAAACTCTACGAAGCCGAAGTTGCTAATATTGACGAAAATATCGGCAGAATTATTAATGACCTCAAAGCTAAAGGAATCTATGACCAGTCACTGATCGTACTTACAAGTGACCACGGCGATGAATTTTGGGAGCATGGTAGTGTTGAGCATGGCCATACGCTTTATAATGAACTATTACATGTTCCTATGATCATAAAAATGCCGTCGCAGAGTGTTAAAAGAGTCGTTGACTCGAGGGTGAAAATAAACTCAATAACTCCGACTGTGCTCGATATTTGCAATATCAAATATGATCCTAAATCCATCTCCGCACCGTCACTTGCCGCTGCTATTACAAATGACGAAAAGGTGACTCCGGTAAATATTGTTGCGACAGGGCTTTTGTACTATGAAAACCGTATCGCAGTCGAATTTGATGATTACAAATACATCGAACGCCTTGATAACGGCAGGCAGGAACTTTACAATATTAAAGATGACCCGGAAGAATTGATTAACATCGCAAAAGATAATACCGAAATCATAAGCATTGCAAAGAAGATTATTGCCGATGAACAAGAAAGAGCAAAAGCGTTAAGACAGGAAAACAATTTTAAAGATCCCCAGTCTGTTGAAATGAACAAGGAGGAGCTGGAAAGGCTCAAATCGCTTGGGTATCTTTAAATGCCTGTTGATATATAATAAAATGCCACCGGACCGGATAGTATTCGGTTGGCACTAACGCCGGTTATGCCCCGTCAGGGACTGTTCAATGCTGGCAGATGAGCTTTAAATCTTCGATAAACAGCTAAAAAAGCAATATCTATATATTGCCGGTTCAATAATTTCCCTTGCAAAATGAAGTGAGTTGTGGTATTTTAACCGATGTGTATAATTTGTTCTTATTGTAAAGCGATGGGTTTTGTGAATTAGGGCCGGAATATGCCTTTAATGCTGCTAGTCTCGCGATAACTACTGAAGGAGTGCGTAATGGCCATTAAGATTGGAGTTATAGGTTGCGGTTATTGGGGCCCCAATATAATCAGGAATTTCAGCGAGATTGACTCAACCCAGATGTCGTATATTTGCGACCTGAACCGCTCCAGACTGGAAACAATAAGCAAATCCTATCCTGCCGCTAAGATCACCGATAATTATCAGGATATACTCAATGACAAAGACATTGATGCGGTAGTTATCACCACGCCTGTTGACGCTCATTATACCCTTGCCAAAGAGTCCTTATTGGCCGGGAAACACGTCCTGATTGAAAAGCCAATGGTAGGCAGCGTCGCCGAAGCAGAGGAACTGGTCCGGATCGCCGAGCAGAACAATAAAGTTCTGATGGTCGACCACACCTTTGAGTATGCCCAGCCGATCAATGAAATAAAGAAAGTTGTTGATGACGGTAAACTTGGAGACATTTATTATATCAGGGCCGAGTGGCTGAACCTGGGATTGCTTCAGCCAGACGTAAATGTTATCTGGGACCTGGCGACTCACATTTTCTCTATCGTCAGTTATGTTTCCGGTATGAATCCGATCAGCCTCAATGCCGACGCCGGAGCCTATGTCAGAAAAGACATCCCCGAGATTGCCCATGTCCACGTCAAATACCCCAATAACATAACCGCCTATATGACGGTAAGCTGGCTCGAACCCAAAAAGACAAGACGATTAACTATCATCGGCAGCAAAAAAACTCTTATCTATGATCTGATAAATGTCGAAGAGCCGATTAAAATATATGATACGGGAGTCGACCTGGCCAATCCTTCAGGCGACATAAATCAGTTAAGGGTAAACTACCGATATGGTGATATTCTCTCTCCTCATGTCAAAAACATTGAGCCGCTTCGCAAAATGTGTTCTCATTTTGCAGACTGCATCATAGATGGCACTACACCGATAAGTGACGGCAGATCAGGTCTAAATGTCGTAAAAATGCTCGAAGCTACCGAAGATTCTCTCAAAAACAATGGCATGGAGATTAAACTGTAATGATCAAGGATGATGTAAAAATCGGCAAGGGCACTCAGATTTTCCATCCTGAGACGGTTAACATTTACGGATGCCAAATCGGGGCCAATTGCAAAATCGGAACGTTTGTTGAGATCAGAAAAGATGTCATCATCGGCGATAATGTCAAAATTCAGACTTTTGTATTTATTCCCGAAGGCGTAACTATAGAAGACGGCGTAATGGTTGGCCCGCATGTATGTTTCACAAACGACAAGTATCCAAGGGCCATCAATAAAGACGGAAGCCTAAAGGGCCCGGATGACTGGGAAATTACAGAGACTGTGGTCAGAAAAGGCGTAGGTATCGGGGCCAATGCAACGATCCTCTGCGGTGTCGAGATCGGCGAATTCGCTATGATAGGCGCAGGCGCCGTCGTGACAAAGGACGTTCCGCCTCACGCGGTAGTAGCAGGAAATCCGGCAAGGATAATTAAAAAACAGGGACACATATAATGAATGTACCTTTTGTTGATTTGAAGAGTCAGTACAAATCGATTAGCGGCGAGATCAAAGAGCAGATTGATGAAGTACTGGAAAATACGGCCTTTATTCTTGGCGATAAGGTCAGCCAATTCGAGATCGGCTTCGCGAAATATTGCGAAAGCAAACATGCAGTCGGCGTTAACAGCGGAACCGCCGCTTTGCATCTTGCACTAGTTGCTCATGGCATCGGCCCGGGCGACGAGGTCATAACCGTCCCCAATACTTTCATAGCGACCGCAGAAGCAATCTCACACGCCGGCGCAGTTCCAGTACTGGTTGACATCGACGCCAAATCATACAATATTGACGTCACTAAGATCGCCCAGGCTATCACCCCTAAAACAAAAGCGATAATCCCCGTACATCTGTTCGGTCAGTCCGCCGACATGGATCCCGTATCAGAGATCGCCAAAAAGCACGGTCTGGTCATAATCGAGGATTGCTGTCAGGCTCACGGCTCGCAGTACAAAGGCAAAAAAGTTCCGGTTACGACCACTGGCTGCTTTTCATTTTATCCGGGCAAAAATCTTGGTGCATACGGAGAAGCCGGTGCCGTTGTTACAGACGATGACGAAGTCGCCGCGAAAGTTAAAATGCTTCGCGACCACGGCCAGGAAAAGAAATATTTCCACAAATACATCGGGTACAATTGCCGGATGGCAGGCTTCCAGGGTGCGGTTTTAAATATTAAGCTAAAATATCTCGATCAGTGGATTGCAGCCAGACAAAATGCCGCACGCCTGTACGATCAGTTGCTTGACGGAGTTGTTGATACACCTTGCCGCTCCGAATTGGCCAGCCACGTCTATCACCTGTATGTAATTAGAACTCCGCAAAGAGACGCCATGATCGAGTACCTTGGACAGGCAAACATATCGACCGGAATCCATTACCCCATCCCGATACATTTGCAGGCCGCTTACGCGTCTCTTGGCAAGGGCGAAGGTTCATACCCCGTTTCCGAGCAAGCCGCCAAAGAAATCCTGTCTCTGCCGATCTATCCGGAAATAACCGAAGAACAGATCGAATATGTTTGTGAGAAAATTAAAAGTTTTCAAGCCAAATAAGTGAGACTAGCCCCTCCGGGTTTTTATATGACCATGAATAAACCACCAAAGATATTAGCTTTTATCCCTGTTTACAACGAAGAGAAACGGATCAGAACCGTGCTCGAGAGATTTCCGTACGATCTGGTTGACGAACTGATCGTCGTAGATGACGGATCAACGGATGGAACTTTTGAGGTGATAAATGAGTTTGATGTTCAGGCTATCAGAAACGAAAGCAATCTCGGCATAGGCGTAGGGATGAAAAAAGCGATCCGCTACGGCCTCGATAATGATTTCGATATATTCGTCATCCTTGCCGGCAATGGAAAAGACGATCCCCAGGACATTCCAAAACTTCTTAAGCCTATAAACGAAGAAGATTACGATTTCATTCAGGGCTCACGGTGCCTGGAAGACTCCAATTACAAAAAGAGCACCCCCTTTAGAAGGCAAGTGGCTATCAAGCTCTTTACAATGGTTTGGCGGCTGGCCACAGGCTTTGCTTCTACCGACGCATCGAACGGGTTCAGGGCATATAAATTCAAATTGTTTGATGACATCAATATATTCCAGGATTGGCTCGATACGTATGAGATGGAATATTACATTTTCTTTAACGCCATCAAGAAAGGCTACAAAGTTAAAGAGGTCGCCGTCTCGAAGAATTATCCTTCAAAAAAACGATATACAAAGATCAGACCGATTATCGATTGGTGGAGAATTGCAAAGCCGATTATATATCTGAAGTTTGGTATTAAAAAATGAAAGTATCCGAGAAACTTGCACGTTTGTATGATTCCGAATTTCTGCTCTGGGGGATAGTAGGAGGCGGCATAATTGTACGTCTGATGAATCTTTTGTCTGCCAGGTCGCTATGGCTGGACGAAGCTTCCATTGCCGTCGACATCGTAAACAGAAGTTACCAGGGACTCCTGGAGCCTTTGCAGTACCATCACGCGGTACCCCCTTTTTTTTTACTGATAAGCCATTTTTTCGTTAACCTGTTCGGCAATAACGAGATTGCCCTGCGCCTGCTTCCCTTTATCGCCGGGGTTTTATCTCTGATCCTTTTTGTACCCCTGTCCAAACGAGTTCTTCCCCGCAAGACAGTTCCCATAGCAGTGCTTCTTTTTGCGGGTTCAAAATATTTGATCTATTATAGCGCCGAGCTTAAACAGTATTCCTGTGATGTCGCTGTTGTTTTGCTTCTTACATTGATCGCTTTTTATATTATCGATCATGGGCTTTCATTTTTATCCTTGGTCGTTTTTGCACTTGCCGGGGCATTTAGTATCTGGATATCCCATCCATCGATTTTTATTGCCGCCGGTATTGGTTCGGTAATGATCGTTTACTACCTCAGGGGCAGGCAATGGAAACAACTCGGCATTATTTCAATAGCTTTTCTGGCGTGGGGCTTAAGCTTGCTGGCGTGTTATCTATTAATCTATCGTCGTCACACAACTCCAGATGCGGTAATGGATTTCTGGAAAAACGCTTTTATGCCTTTCCCGCCTGTTAGTCTGTCTGATATACTTTGGTTTCCAAAGACTTTTGAAATTTTTTTCCATAATCCAGGTGGTTTTACGGATGTTGTCATGATTATGGCCATTCTCTTTGTTGTCGGTTTTCTATCAATGTTTAAAAACAAAAAACTGGAACTGGCCCTGTTGCTGGCACCTTTACTGGTCGCACTGATCGCTTCGGCATTACGAGCATATCCATTTGGAGGAAGGCTGATATTATATCTGGTGCCCTCTATGCTGATCGTTACAGCACAGGGTGCAGAACAGATAAGATCGAAATATCTGGAAAATACACCTGTCCTCGGTATCTGCCTGGTCATGCTGGTAGTTTTTTCTCCGGTAAAGAATATGGTTAAATTGAGTTTTAAGCCTTTCGAAGTATCTGAAACAAAACAGATATTTGAGCACCTTTCAGAAAACATTCAGCAGGGTGATGTAGTTTTCGTATCAAACGCAGCTTCAAGGGCGTTGGATTATTATGCCGGCCGATATGGACTGGAACACATTAATCGCGTTGAGGGTTTATCTCCGAAATATAGTATAACAGACCATGCCGATTTGCTTGACACCCTTAAGGGTAAAAAAAGAGTTTGGCTGATTTTTGCGCATGTCAGTAAGAGAGATGGAATTGACTCTGAGTTGTTCACGCTTTTTTATCTTGAACGTTTCGGCAAAAGGATCGATACGCTCGATAACGGAACAGCTTCGCTATACCTTTTTGACCTTTAACGCTGTGGTTTTACTGATTGAAACTGATCAAATATGCAAGATGAAATAATAAATGATACTGCCAAATCATCTCCCGACCTTTTCAAGAGGTCAGCCAGGGGCGGCGCCTGGGTTTTTGCCCTCAGGATACTCACTCAGGTACTATCTTTGGGCAGATATGTTTTATTGATGAACATCCTTGGCGTAAAGGACATGGGTCTGCTCGGAATCGCAATGCTTCTGATGCAGATACTTGACACCTTCTCGAACACCGGCTTCAATGCCGCCTTGATCCAGAAAAACAAGAAGCTCGATTCTTATTTAAGCACCGCCTGGACGATTGGGATCATAAGGGCATTTTTCCTTTTTGCTATTCTGTTTGTCGTCGCGCCGCATTTCGCAAATTGGAAAGCAGACCCCGAAAAAACATTGCTTACCATAAAAGTTATCAGGGTTCTGGGCCTGTCATTTCTCATAGGTGCATTGGGAAATATCGGCATAATTCACTTCCAAAAAGAACTCCAGTTTCACAAGCAATTCTTAATCCAGATAGTTCCGGCATTTATAAGTATTATCGTCACGGTCGTTTTGGTCTTAATATACAAAAGCATCTGGTCGCTCGTAATCGGAAGAATATCGGCAAATATCTTCAGATGTGTTTTCAGCTATTCAATGCACCCGTTCAGACCAAAGTTTCAAATCGATACGTACAAAGCAAAAGAAATGTGGCATTTCGGCAAATGGGAGTTTTGTTCGACTATCCTGGGATTCATATTGACCGATGGAGATGATTTCTACGTCCTGGCCGCAATAGGCTCCGGCGCTCTTGCTCTTTACCAGGCCGCTTACAGATATTCGAATATACCCGCGACAGAAATAACAAATGTAATCTCGCAGGTCTCGTTTCCGGCCTATTCAAAACTCCAAAATGACATCCCCCGAATCCGCCAGGCCTATCTCAAAATATTCGGTCTAACGTCGTTCCTGTCGATCCCCGTATCAGGGATGATCTTCATCTTGACCCCGTTTTTTGTGAAATTATGCTTTCAAGTAAGCTGGTGGCCGATGATCCCGGCAATGCAGGTGCTCGCATTAAAAGGCCTCGTCAGATCCCTCGGTGCAACCAGGGGCCCGCTCTTCCAGGCACTAGGACTGCCCGGAATAACCACAAAACTGCACATTATAAGGGTACTCCTGATGGCGATACTCATTTATCCCCTCACGAGCCGATGGGGAATCTTAGGAACCGCGTGGTGCATTACCATTATCGGTGTAATTATGCAGCCGTTCGGTGTGTATTTGTCTGTTAAAGTGCTCAAAAGCTCATTTTATGAAATTCTAAAGCCCGCATTTATCCCATCCGTAGGAACCCTGTCGATGCTGTTGATTATGTGGCTCGTCGGTCGGATATACGGTGAAATTAACTTGATTTCTTTCGTACCCATAGCAATAATTGGAATAGTCGTCTATTTATTGACGATATATATTATGGATATGGTATTTGGTCATGGTTTTAAGAAAAATATATTTGAGCTGCTAGCTTCGGTAATCCGGCGTTAATGCTGCTTATTAAAGTTGAAATGATAATAATAAAATGGATAGAACAAATATATTAGAACAACAATGGGACTACCTGATAATCCTTGATGCCTGCAGATTTGATTACTTCGAGAAGAATTACGCCGATTACTTTGACGGCGAACTTACAAAGGTTAAATCAATTGGCTCTTGCACTGATGAATGGCGAGATAGAACTTTCACCTCTCGCTATGATGATATTGTATATATATCCTCGAATCCTCACATAAGCTCCGATCAGACAGTCACCGGCTTTCTCGGCGGCGACCATTTCCACGAGGTACATGATATATGGAATAAAGGCTGGGATTACACAAGGGGCACGGTATTGCCCGAAACGGTAACCGCTGCCGCCAAACAGATCGTTCCATCGCTAAAAGGCAAACGAGTCATCATCCACTATCTCCAGCCCCACGCGCCTTACCTGACCTTGCCTGAAGATACCAAAGGCTTTGAGGATCCAAACGAAAGCATGCAAAAGTTTCTCGAAGGGATCGATAACGACAACAGAGTTGGCAAACGCAGAAAAATTATTATGAGGAAAATCCTTCCATTGTTCAGGAACAACTTAATCCTGGGCAATCAACCTCATTGGATAATCAAGCAGCTTCTCTTTTTACCGCCGAATACACCGATGGATGCTGTTAGAAGAAAATACGGAGTTAAGGGCCTGCGTAAAGCTTACGAGATGAATCTCAGGACAGTTTTAGAACAGGTAAGGCTGCTCCTGCCGCACCTCCCTGGTAAAGTAGTAGTAACCGCCGACCACGGAGAACTTCTTGGTGAGAAGATGTGCTTTACTCACAAGGGAAACTCGGACGACCCATTGCTTGTCGATGTGCCATGGTTCGTTCCGAATCCTGTTTCAGGGCAAACTGAAACGCAGGTTGAAAAAGAGCATATCCCGGAAGATAACAATACTGATAATAATACCCCGGATGAAAAGAGTGAAGATTCCGCTCTTGCCGAAAAGCTAAGGGCATTAGGGTATATGGACTGAGACCTATTAGACTAATTAACTTCCGCCGATACAGACTCTATAATTGAAAGTTATAAAATATGGCAGGATTGAATTTCATATTTTCCTTTGACAACGATGTCACAGAGAAGGCATCTGCTTATCAGCAGGCGCTTAGCGAGACGTTGTTTGAGGATACCCATCATGTAGAGACTGTGTTTGAAACCGATCAGGTTTTATCAAGTTTCACGGGTTATGACAATTATCCTGCAAGAACTTTTGAAACTGATGGCATTAAGTATTATGTGGAAGGTTGCTTCTTCAATCTCTATCAGGAAACCGCCGACAAGGCGATAGCTTCTTTTTCGAAAAGATTGTTCGCCGGCGACCAAACCGCAAAGAAGGACCTGACCGATTGGCTATTGACCGTTGACGCTGAGTTTTTGGTATTCGCGTATAGTTCTGCCGATAAACGCATCCTTATTTTCAATGACGTATTTGGTTCTCTACCGTGCTATATGCATCAAACAGACTGGGGAGTAGCCTTTTCTCGAAGCTTTCTTTTTGTTTCTAAATTCGTCGCACAGAAACAATTGGACCAGATGGCCATGGCGCAGTTCCTTACCCTCAGATACACGATCGGCGACCGGACATATCTCAACGATGTTTACAGCATAAAGCCCGCTCAACTCATATCGATAGAAACCGATACACGAACTATGAGCAGGCAAGTGCTGCATGTTTTTAATTTCGAGAAAAAGAAATACAGATTCAGGTCGACAGAGAAGAACGCCTTAGAGTCGGCAAAATTATTTGCCGAAGGCTGTCGCCGCCGAACAGATCCTGATGGAAAGAATGTCGTCCTGCTTAGCGGCGGGCTTGATTCCCGTGCCGTCGCCGCCGGACTTAGTAAGGCAGGATGCAATTACGATGCTTTAACTCAGATCGATTTATTTAAAACCGCTGAAAACGATTTTGAAATAGCCAGACTGGTCGCATCGGCAGTCGGAGTTACCTGGAAGGATCTACAAGCAGAACCTGTAATTGGAAAAGCTCTACTAAGAACGCTAAAGATGAAGGGCGGTTTTGTATATCTTGGCAGAACTTTTCTCCTTCAGATAAATGACAGGATAGTCGCCGATTATGGTCACAAAGCCAGGGTCTTTACCGGTCTGGGAGGTGACAAGGTCGCTCGTGATACGAGAAAAAAGGGCGTTTGGACGATCAATCAAATAATTGACCGTCTGCTTAGAAATGAAAGTGTTATGCCCCTCGACACATCCCTGAAACTTGCCGGCGTCTCTAAGGAAGATTTCTACAAAGAGCTGAGAAAAGAAATAGCTGCTTATCCCGAAAAGAGGATTTCGCAAAAATCCGTTCACCTTAACTTTTACATGAGAAATATAAAATGGCATTTCGAAGGTACCGACAGACAGCGAAATTTCTTCTGGACCGCAAGTCCGTTCTTCTCGATAGACTTTTTTCATTATATAATGAACTGTCCGGACCGTCAGAAAACATATTTAAGGTTTTACATTCATTTCCTGGACAACCTCAATAGAAGCGTTTCAGACTTGCCCTATGCGGTTAATTACAGCCTAAGGCCAGTATCGATAGCAAATTGCAGAAACCTGTCCTGGTATTGCAAGTGCTGCATAACCAATGCCTGGATAAGAATTCGCAGGTTCCCGAATCCGGTAAGATTTGTTATAAGAAAGATCAAGAAGTTATTTTCAAAGCCCGCTCCTGGTAGTAGCCGCAAGTTTGTCCACTCTGAAAATATTGTTAAGATTATAGAAGAACAGATTTCTAATTGCAGCCAAAAAGGTGATTTCCTCAATTGGACCGCCATAAGGGACGTTCTCGAAAATTGCGAGAAATATAACAACGAATCAATGTACATTCTTTTAACTGTTGTTTCTATAGCAGAGCAGTTGGCGACAGGTAAAAGCTCTCTGGAAAAATATAAAGAGTCTGATTTTGGATCGTATAATTCTATTAGACGTGATGTTGACCCGACTTCGATCTCTTAATTTTTATAAAAAGGAAACCCTGTGAGTAAGATACTTATAATCGGCATCGATGGCGGAACATGGGATGTTCTCACTCCTGCTATTAATCACGGGGCCATGCCGAATCTAAAGAAGATTATCGACTCGTCGGCCTCGGGCATTCTCGAATCGACGATGCCCGCGATTACACCGGCGGCGTGGGGCTCCTTTCAGACCGGCGTCAATTGCGGCAGAAACGGCGTATTCGATTTTTCATACTGGGACAAGTTAGAAAATAAAACCAGGTTTGTCAGTTCCTCCACTTTGCAGACAACTCTCTGGGAGATGGCTTCAGATGCCGGTAAACGTGTCGCGACAATTAATGTTCCCATGACCTACCCCCCGCGTAAAATCAACGGCTGCATGGTAACCGGAATATTAACCCCGTCGCTTGAATCGGAATTTACATACCCGCCTGATCTAAAAGAAAAGCTCCTCCATGCCGTCCCCGACTATCATATTTTTAACCTGCAAAATGCCGGTACGGGTTCGCCTCATGAAAACTTCGAAGGTTTTATCGATCAGATGGTTGACATAGTCGATAGCAGAACAAAGGCCGCAAAGTTCCTTATCGATACCGATGACTTCGACTTGTTTATGGTACACTTCCAGACCACCGACATCGTCCAGCATGCCATGTGGGGATACATGGACGAAAACTACCCTCTCTACGACGCAAACAAACGCGATTATATTTTCGAGCACTTTTACAAACATCTCGACGCAAAGATCAAAGAGGTTCGCGATGCTTTCTCCGCAAAAGCCGGCGATGACTTCCTGACACTTTTTGTCTCCGACCATGGACAGGAGGCGCATAAAAAACGGATAAATCTCGGAAACTGGCTTTGCGATCAGGGACTCTTAAAGATCAATCCCATACGCAAGAAAAATAGACCCCTGCTGAAAAAGATAACTTCAACGTTAAAGGTTGGGAAACTTCTCAGGCTTTTTATTTCCGAACAGTCTGTAAAAAAAATGGAGCGGTCCGTCGGTCTTAATTTCGAGCAGATAGACCTGCAAAACTCCAGCGCACTCTCTATCGGAAGGAGCGGCGAAGGTTTTATCTATTTACTCAAGGACGATGAGCAGGAAAATGAACGGCTCAAAGACGATATAATTACCGGTCTGAAAAATATTTGCGATCCCTGTACAGGCGAAAAAGTTGTAAAAAACGTATTCCGCAAGGAAGATATTTACAGCGGCTCATTTATGCACAGAATGCCCGACCTGGTCGTCGAACCCGTTTCAGGATACAGCTTCACCGGCTGGTACCAATTGGGCGAGGGCCTCTTTCATAATGTCGAGCCGATTGTCGATTTTCATATTGGCAAGCATCACAAAAATGGTATTATTATCGCATCAGGCAAAGACGTAAGACACTCTGATACAGTAAAGGCTCGCTTGATCGATATAGTTCCGACATTGCTCTACTACATGCAGCTGCCCGTCAAGGACGATCTCGACGGCCAGATCGTATTCGATTTATTTACCGATCAGTTCAGACAGACAAATGATACGCCCGGGTTAAAAAAATATAAAGAAGCACCCGGTAAACAGGAATCCGAATATTCAAAGAAAGAAGAATCAGAGATCGAGCAAAGGCTCAAGGATCTCGGTTATTTTTAGAGATTCACCGTAGCGTCGGCATCCTGCCGACATTCGATGTTGGCTAGAAGCCAACATCACGTCTGGCTGCGTCACAATGGCGTTTCGGATTTCGGTAATTAGTATTTTAAATTTGTTCAGGATTTAGATATTAGAATTTACTCTACTCCGTAGCGTCGGCATCTTGCCGACAGCTTCTGCGGGCAGAATGTCCGCAGAATAGAGTTGGACAATATGCCCGCGAGATACTCGATAAGACGTTAGAAAAATAGATTGACGTTGATAGATTACCAACATTATAATGGCTTTTAATATGAAGTGGAAACCGATTTTAGAACCTATTGGACTATATAATCCTTTCATGCGGATGCGAGACAAGGCTATCGCCGCAGCCGGAGATATCAAATTCAATACCTACCGCCGGCGCGTTAAGAGGTACAGGAGTTTGCATCATGTTGACGCCGCAAAGCCGCGAGTATTGATCGCCGCTGACGGCGGTATCGGCAATGCCGTTCAGGCCACTCCGCTCGTCCAGACCGCCAGAATGTTCTGGCCGAATTCACAGATAACCCTGCTCACATCGGCAGGAGATTTATTTGAAAACTGGTGCGTCCCCGACAGAGTTATTCATACTGTTGGCGACATTGAAGGCCAATCGTTTGACCGAACCTTCCTGACATATTCTGCTCATTGGGGTCAACTTGCGTGGATGGAAAAAATCGATTGCGGAAATGTTATCAGGCCAAAGCAGTACTTTGACGAAGTATTCCTCAAACCCGAGAGACAGTACAATATGGATATGATCAGGCGGCTGGGATACAAAGGCCCCTCGCCTGCGTTATATGTTTCCTTAAAAGAAAAACAGGATGTCTTAACAGATGCCGCAATGCGGATATGTTTTGTACCCGGCAGCAAAAACGAACCAAGATGGATTCATAAACGCTGGCCGTATTATTCTCAGCTTGCAGAAATTCTGATCGAAAAATATCCCGACTG
>JAIPFN010000134.1 GCA_021736615.1 Phycisphaerae bacterium
GCAAGGCCGAATCCTCAATTCGTAATTCGTAATTGTTAATTAGTAATTCCAAACCGGCCGTCAGGTCGGTTTGCCTCTACCTGAGAACTCCAAGCCTGCGAAGCATAGTCTTGGACCACTTTGCCGACCTTGCCTGTGCCGCCAGTAAAAGCAGCAGCGATATACCCCACATTCCGCTAAACCTGGCAAAATACATGATCTTGCAGACAAGCGTCGATTCATCGGTCAGTACAAATTTGCTGAAAAGCTCTGCGGGAAGATATATCGCACCAAGAGCAACACCTTCGAAAAGCCCCTGCCATGGAAGCAGGATTACCAGCGCGAAAAGTGAAAGGAAGAAAGCCCTGGAGATATGGCTTATTCCGCCAAGTCTGCCGATCAGAGAAATCTTGATGCTCATAAGCAGGATAAGGCAATACATCGTCGCAGAAATAATAAGCACAAAGTTACATATCCTGATAACTACACTTGCATGCTCAAATTTAGGCATATATTTGGCCAAACCGCTTGCGGCAGGTGCTTTTTTGGCCGCTTCTTCAACTGGTGCGGTTTCGGTGGCGGCTTTGGTTGTCTTATCGCCGGCGGCGAGATCTGAGACTACTTTTTCAGCCTGTTTGTCGATCGTAACGTCAGCAGCAACCTTTCCACCCACTACAGCACCGATATTGGTATCTTTGGGGGTCTCCGCGGTTTTTGTTGCATTCTCAACGTCAGTTTCGACATTGGAAACAGCCGCAACAGGCTCAGCCGAAGCGCCAGAAACATCGACATAACCGAGATAATTCAGCCAGAAAACGCCCTGAAGGATCACCAGAGCAATAAATGAGACCATAAAAAAGAGGTTTTTCATTGACTTAAAAGTCCCAATAGCTTCCAGGCAATCCGTCGTATCTACAGCATTGCTTAAACTTGGTTTTTCATCCATCATTTTACTCCTTAGCCTCAGTATTTATATTTCACCGCGTGTGACCAATACACACCTTATGTATACGGTTATTAAGTCTTCTCGGTACATTATAAGCTAAACATTTGCAAATTTCAACAACCAACTCCAAAATCGATGACTAAACAGCTTTAACGGGTCAATATCTCACCTCCGGCCCCTTTTCGTCCGATAATATACCCAGATTATGGCTAAGGCTAATCGCTAATTGCTTATGGCTAATGGCTAAAAAAATGTTGTTTTTTTTCAACGGCAGTATTTTTCTTGCATTCAAATTACAGATAGTTATATTCTTATGTTTTGCTACACTATTAATGAATAACATTACTTTTAATATAAGAAGGTGGTACTATGAGTCTAGTAAAGTCGATGCGTAAAAACAGCAGCAAGATTATGGTCTTTTTGCTTATCTTCATCATGGTAGGTTTTGTTCTGGGAGCTTCACTTCCGGCTATGATACGTCAAATTAGCAACTGGTTCAGTGCCGCTAAACCAGTCGCCATTTACGGCGAAAATGTAAAGGTCGATTACGCCCACATTGACCAAGCCCAGACCGAGCTTAAGATCCTCAGAGATTTGATGGCCGTCGACTATCTGAACATGCCCATGGATCAGCAGGGAACCCCTAACATTAAAAACCTCCTCCTGTCGCAGGTACTCTTTCCCGATCCCGGAATGGCCGCCATGGTCAGCGGTCAGCTAAAGTATATGGCAACGTCAAGGCAGCAAAACAGTTTGCAGGCATCGGAGCAGCAGATCGACACGTTCTTTTCGCAAACAGAAGGCAGAAACGACATTAGCTGGCTGCTCCTGAAAGCCGAAGCCCAGAACGCAGGCATCGCCGTATCTGATTCCGCCGCCAAAAGCCTGCTAAGACAAATGATACCGGCCTTTTCACGGGGAGGAAGAGACGCGGCAACGTTAGTAAACTCTCTCGCCCGGAATTACCAGAAAAGTCCCGAAGAGATTATCAAAGTTTTCTCCGACCTTCTCAGCGTAATGACTTACGCATCTACCATACTTACAAACGAAGATGTAACCATCCCGCAGGTCAAATCGATTATTGGCCTCGGCGGCGAAAAGATCAAAGCAGAGACCGTCAGGTTCCAGGTCAGCCCATTCGAGCCGAATCTGCCCGAACCGACCAATGAAGAAATCACCGCACAATTCAACAAGTACAAAGACTTCACCCCTGGAGTATTTACAAAAGAAAACCATTACGGTTTCGGATATAAGCAGCCGGCGACCGCCGTAATCGAATACATAATAGTCAAACTTGACGATGTCAAGGAAACTATTGACGCGCCAACCCCGCTGGAGATGGAAGATTACTACCGCAACAATATACAGCGTTACACCAGCGACGTCCCTGTCGATCCGAATGCTCCGGACGGCGAAAAGAAAACCGTCAGGCAGAATTATTCAGACGTCGTTGCCGAAATTCGCAGCACGCTGATACGTGAAAAAACATCTTCAAAAGCCGACCAGATAATGGTCGACGCCATCGATACCGTCGACAAGGGTTTGGCGGGTATTGAAATAGACAAACCTACCAGTAAGTTTTATAAAGAACACGCCGGCGACTACGAAGCTTCCGGAAAAACAATCGCCGAAAAATACGCCATACCGGTATACACCGGCAAGACAGGTAAACTAAGCGCCGCAAGGTTAGCAACCGACTCTAAACTCGGCATGCTTCTGGTTCCGTCAACAAGAGGCAGGGCAAACGTAGGAATCGACAAGGTTGTTTTCGCCATCGACGAACTCGGTGAGACAAAACTGGGAAGGTTCGACCCGGAAAAACCAAAAATGTGGCAAAATATCGGCCCTCTAAAGAGCGGATATCAACAGATGGTCGCACTGGTAAGAGTTGTCGGGGCAAACAAAGGCTACGTACCCGAAAATCCCGATCTTTCGTACGATGTTAAAGGTGCCGTCCTCGACAAGGCCGACATCTTATCCGAAAACATCTACAACCTTAAAGATGACATCATAAGGGATCTCAAAGAAGTCTCCAAAATGAAGATTGCCAAAGAACAAGCCGAAGAATTCGTTGCTTTGCTCGAAACCAAAGACTGGGACGAAGCGATCAAAGAGTTCAACGACTCGCTCGCGACCAAAAAAATCAGCGTCGAAAAACTAAAACTTTCAACTCAGCAGGACAGAACCAGATCTTCGCTCCGTGACATAAAATCCGTCGAACTTCGCTCTGCCGGTATGAATTCGTCCCGCACAGAGTACATGAACAGAATGTTAGCTGCTAACAAACAACTCCAGCAAATGCTCTACGGACTTATACCCCAGGGCGAAATAGAAGCCAAAGACGTCAAGGCTATCATAGAGTCTCAGCCCCAGAAAGCATGCTTTGTCGTAAAAGACGTTTCTCTGACGCAGGTTACTAAAGACGATTACAAGAAAGGCAAATCGATGACAGCCTTCCAGATCGACATGACCGAAAGCGATTCACTGGCACTGATACATTTCGCTCCGGATAACATCATCGAACGAATGGGATTCGAGTGGACAAAAAAAGCAAAAACATCTGAAGAGCCAAAAGACGGAATGAACGAAATAGACAATGAAGATAAAGACGAAGATGCCAAAGACGGAGAAGTTTAATGGCTAAACGCACCGATATGGACCATGGACTTTTACTGCTGATCGTTGCGATCCTTGGATGGATCGTTCCAGGGGCAGGACATTTCTTCATCAAGGAGAAAAAAAGAGCCGCGATCATTTTCGTGACCATTACGGCCACTTTCGCAATCGGTCTGTTTGTCGGTTCTGTCGCCGTCGTTGACCCTGTAGGGGCATGGCCGTGGTACATCGGGCAAATGCTCACCTCGCCTGCGGTAACACTCTTTGCTCAGGCAGCACAGCACACAACAGAGATCGGCCCAAACGGAGACTTAATACCCATGGTAAGCTACGGCAGAGCACACGACGTCGGACAGATATACACCGCAATCGCCGGAGCGATGAACCTGCTGGCAATTATCAGTGCGGTTTATATGGCACACTGCGGCCGCGGCGAAATAATCGGGAGCGAAGAAGATGAATAACATTGCAAATATACTAGCCGGTTTCATGTCACCGATGGACATTCCGACCTCCCCTGCCGCGATGCTCTGGATGTTCCCGCTGATACTGTCGATCGTGATAATATACAAAGCTACAAAAATGCGTGTAATCTTCCCAAAAAAATTCATAAAAGAAGTGGTCATACTGTTTTGCACGATCAGCCTGTTTCTGATACTGGCAGGGATAGGACTTAACCTGCTGGTAGCCTTCTTGACAAGCTAATCGAAAAAACGAACATCCAATATCCAACAAGGAATATCGAATTAAGAAGGAAAAAGCGAACAGGCAAGACTGTTTTCTATTGGCTATTGGTTATTCCTTGTTCGTTATTGGATATTCAAAAACCCCCGGAAACCATAACAACCGGCAAATTAGAATAACCAACCACTAACAAGAATACCCTTTTAAAAAATCAATTCGCGTTTAATAGCCGCCAAACAACTTAAAGCTTATTACTCCGCCGGTTCTTTGTCTTCCAGCACCTTAAGTTCCACCAGCGCATTAAATGCCGCTTTCTGTTCGGCATCTTTTTTTGTAACCCCCCACGCCGTCGGAAAATGTCTATGCTCGATTACGATACCGATCTCGAAGCACTTATTATGGTCCGGCCCCTTTTCATCGAGAAGCAAATAATCGGGAGTCGTCGAAAATCTCCTCTGGCAATGCTGCTGAAGAAGTGACTTAAAGTTTTCATGATGCTGACGCGAGTTGGCCTTATCGATCAGCGGGTCAAACAGGTTCAAAATAAACTCACTCGCCGCCTGCTGTCCCCCGTCAAGATAGATCGCTGCAACTACTGCCTCAAGGATACCCGCCGAAATCGAACCTGTCATAGCACGCGTCTTTTCCATGCCCTTTCCAACTTTCGCAAAGCGGGGAAAATCCAGACCGGCGGCAACCTTTGAGCACGTCTTACGCGAAACGAGCATACTCTTGATCTTCGTCAGATCACCCTCCTGGTAATCCGGAAAACGCTCAAAAAGCGTCTCGCAGATAACAAGGTCAAGTATAGCGTCACCGAAAAACTCAAGCCTTTCGTTGCTTTCTGAACGGTGATTAGCAAGTGACGAATGCGTCATTGCCCTGGCAAGAAGTGACTGATCTTTGAATTGATACCCTAGCAACTCTTCAAGCTGCCCTAAATTGCTGTCTTTCATACTGCGGCATCCTGGTATAAACCGCGAGCAGATTTCGAAAACCGCCAATAATGCGAGTTTCGAGATCGGCTTGCCAATACGTTAATTACAATGCTATTATATGAAAACGAAAGTTAATTGTCAACCACAAAAAGGACGACCCGCCGCCTCATGATCATTTGCCGCCAGCCACCATCTGCAGCGAGGCAAGGGCAACAAACTGGTTTTCAACGATCTCAAAGACCGTATCAAGAGCAACTACCTTAAAAAGATTCATCGTCTGACTGCTCACACCGCAAAAGACCTGTCGCCTTTGACACTTGTGGAGTTCCTTGCGAATCTTGAGCATTTTAGCGATGCTTGATGAGGTGATTATGTCAACACCTGAAAAATCCAGCACAACATCACGAACCCTGCCGCCTTCGATAAGATCGATAACAGTCTGTAATTCCTCGCCCATCTGCGGTTCCTTCGCCAGATTGACCAAAATGATTTCATCCGACCAGTTCTGAATACCCATTATAAAATCCCTTTAAAAATTATCAATTATACCAATTGGTATTGTACTGATGTACTCAAGCGTTATCGTCCCTAAAAGGGGGTAGATTTAACAAAAAAACATATCAAATCCGAATTTCATTCTTTTATAAGCGTTTCAGGCGTCTAAACGCCCTGATAACACCGAATCAACGGCTGGCCGGCCTCCATTTTTAACTTGATTATTAAACCGCAGGCCCTATAATATATCATATAAGATAAGCTGATACGAGTTTTCGAAGTCCGTGCAGGCAACGTTGCCTTCCAAAAAGGCAATTTAAAATTTCCAATGCCACAAAGGACCTCAAAAGAATCAACACCTAAGCCCTAAAACCTAAAACCTAAAAACCAGGGGAGAGCAATGGAAAACGACAATTTAGACAATCAAGAAAGCCTTGACGATGATATCATGCAATGCCGTGCCGACATCCTGCGAAGCCGAAACCGTGCAAAAACTGCAAATACCGGAACTGCTAACACTGATATCGCAGACATCAACAGCCAAATCTCCCGCGACAACCCTGTTAAACGTGCAGGCATTACCGCTAACCGGGTTAATCCCTCAGCCGCGAAAAAAGAGGATGAAAGCATTTCACAGACAGCTGGCTCCTCTCCAGCCGAAAAAAAAATAAGAATACCTCACTTCGAGGACCTGGTCACCTCAAAAGACCAGGTCGTTGACGCACTGTGGGAATCACCCGCAAATCCCGAACAGGAAGAAGTCACAGAGATCGGTTTTGATTTGGACCCGGACAATATCGTCACCGACGAAGAAGAGCAGGCACTTTTCGGCGAAACCCAGGATCAAGAACCTGAAATCAGCGGCTGCCGCACTCAAGCCGAAGCGACAGAAGAAGGACTCGAAGCCTTGCGAAAAATCGTCGCAGGGGCCAAAAATCAGGCGCAACCCGAGATCGACGAACTTGAAGACATGGAAGATATAATCAACGAAGAAGACATTGAGAATATCCCGGACGAAAAAGCCGACGACGACTACACGGAAAACTTCGACGATACTGAGACAATCAACCTGACCGACCTTATCGAGCCGACTGAAGATGAAGATACGGATGATTTTACCGTCGAAGATATCCAGGAAGATTCTGCCGACGATTCCGCGATTGAAGAAATATCAGCCATGGACGATGAAAATGCCCCAGCCGAACAACCACAGGCCAATAATACTATGATCCCCAAGTTCGACCTCGCCGAGCAAATTCTAAAAGAACAGCGTCAGGTCGCCTCAAAAAGAAGGCAAAGACCGGCAGGGGCCAGAAATCTAAATATAATGCCAATCGCCGGAACCGTCGGCCAGATTATTGAAAGAGCAAAAAAAGCCGTCGCCACAGCCGCGGAAAAAAAACAAGCAGAACCAAAAACTAAACCGGCACCGGCCCGGCAAGAAACCGAAAAGACAAACTACGTCGAATTCGACAGCATGGAAATCGTACCATTTCAGCAGGACCCCGCAGAACCTGTACTCAGCGTAGCCGCCTGCCGAGTAATAAACGAATCCGACAGGCTAAATCCTTTCCAGCAAGACATTATCGTCCAAATCGTCTCAAGAGATATAGCAAAATTCTGCGGCAAACTAACCGCTAATTGCTAATTGCTGACTGCTAATTGCTAAAAATATGATTCCTTTATTGGCGACAATTATTGACGGGCTCATCATCGGCGGATGCGTTTTTGTCGTTTGCTTCGGTCTTATCTATATACTTTTCTTTCGCGGAAAAATTCAGACCAACGCCGGCGCATCGGACAAAGCCCTCCCGGCGTCGGCAGCTATATCCGATGCCGACTACGAGCTTATCACAGAACGCCTGATGCAAATTGAAGGCAAATACACCACCGTACTCTTCGCCGCATCTTCGATTAAATGCCTTCCGATCACCATACCGGTTAACGTCGGCGTCAGCCTTGCCCAATCCGGAAAACGATGTCTGCTCATAGACATGGATTTCAAACGGAACGCCATCGCAAAAGCCTTCGAGGTCGACGAACAAGCCGCCGAACATCTCGACAGTCCGCGAGGACATAAGACATCTTTCGACAATCTGCGCCTATGGCCGGCCCACAACTTTGCGCATAAAAACGCACCAATACTCGCAGACGTCATCGAAGGAGCAAAAAACGAATTTGATTTTGTTATTATCAGTGCTCCAAACCTCGCCGAAAGCCCGGATCAAACTCAAATCGCATCCGCATCAGATTGCGCTTTTATTTTCGCACAAAACGCCGATGACGCAACTAAACTGTCATCGCTAATGAAACCGGCAAATTGCAGCATAATAGGCAACGTAAAGATAGCCGCAACATAGCAAGCAAGCTTAAAGCTTAAAGCTGTATAGATATGTTAGTCACGCAGGGAACCATTCCGCCTTCGATAACTTCGTACGCGACCGTCTTACCTTTGTCCAAATCGTTGACATGGTGTTCGTGGACATCTGTGATATAAAAAAACAAATCATCCCCCCCGCCTTCCGGTGAAATAAATCCGAAACCTTTACCGAAATCACACCATTTAATTGTACCTGTCCCCATTTCATACTCCCATGCAAGTAATAAAAAAACGAATGCCGGACTATTGAGCAATACGTTTCAGGTTGATAAATTCCAACCCCCATTTGATTAGATAATGAGTTATCGGAATGAGCCAGGGCAAACTTTAGACAAAAAATCATAAGCAAGCTGCAAGTGAGTGTTTTTTTTAAGTGACAACAGATGCAAGGCAGCGAGAGCCGGCCGAATTAGGGCAATTGATTTATCAATACTGACCGAAAACACCCGGAAATTCACCGTAAAACCTTACGGCAAAAGAACTTGCATAACGAACATTTGCGTCCATTCATATTACCATTGAGAAATTTTCCTCAATCACATCTTTAAGGTCATCAACAAATGTATCGTCTATAGGCTTTAATATATACCCGTCACAGTTAAGCTGCCTGCACCGCAAAACGTTCAGCGGATTGTCGCTTGTCGTAACCATCACTACGGGTATGGATTTCAGATCATGGTGATTTTTTACAAACTCTAAAATTTCAATTCCGTCAATTTTAGGCATCCGAATGTCAAGCAGAAGAACGTAGTTGTTGTCATGGTCGTCAATGCAATTATCTTTAAGGAAGTCCGATACTAACTGACCATCGGTGAAATGTATTATTTCGCTGGAAATACCGGAATTTCGGATTCGGCGTTTTGCCAGAATGAAATGACCAATATCATCTTCTGCAATAAGAATGATAACATTTTTTTTCATACCTGTCCTATCAAATTATACATCGAAATTTCAATGTTGCGACAATCATGTTTAGTGTCATTCCAGAAAGCTAACCAGAAAAATACCGGCCGCAAGAATATCCAATCCAATCCAATCCAATCAAATCCAACGTTCAAAAGTATAACACTTATATCGCATATTTCAATAAAAACTAACAACATTTTAAGAAATTCTGATAATTAAAGTAAAAAATATCCATCAACTTGAAGCAACAAGGAATTGTAACCACTATTTATAGAGAAAAACGGGGAGAGTGCAAGAAAAAGGCCCGCTAAAGAGCGGGCCTTTCTTTATAAGGTTAACCTCCGCATATGCCGCACAACGTTTCCTGGAAAGAACCCAGTATTTCAAAGTGGGCGGAAATCCCTGCCGTCCATAAATCCCGTCAAGCAGGCTTGTATGATCCAACAGTTCAGACCTCCCGAAAAATGGGCATCGGTTCCTCCACATTGTATAACGCCGACGCGAACATCGCAGGGGTCACCCTACAAAATCATACTAACAAAATCGGCAAAAAAAATCAAGCAAATTATAAAAAAACCAGACGATATCAAAAAAAATAAAGTCGACAAAACACGAAAACCCCTAAGCCATTCTAAGCTCAGCATTTAACGAACTCTTCAACTCACCAAGAATTTCCGCCTCGAAACTGTCGACTATTTCATGCCTTAGCGTCCCGTCTTCGTCCCTGAATCGCAGCGAAACGGTAACGCTCTTTTTACCGGCTTCGATAGGTTTGCCCCGATAAATACCCGCAAAACAGATGTCTTCAAGTTCCGCCGGAGCCTTACTTTTTACAGCCGCCGTGATCTCGGCCCATGAAATTTTTTCTTCTACTATCAAAGAAAGGTCACGATCTATCGCAGGGAACCTCGACAGGGGCTTAACCTTAACTACAACCCCCTGCATCCCGACAAGCTCCTCAAAGTCCAGTTCCGCCGCCACAAGCTGAGCTTTACCCAGACCAAAACTTTCTGCCGTTTTATCCGACACAACCCCGCAAACACCTATAATCTTTCCATCGACAACGACCTGTCCCGCTGCCGAAGACCAGTTCTTCGACGTTGGCACAATCTCAATTTTTGCCTCTTTGGAAGAAAGTGCGACAACACCTTCGATAACCCCGCGAAGCTGACGCAGATCGCAATCGGAAACCATCGCAACCCTCGTCTTTTCGCAAAGCTCGTTACCGCAGGAAACACGAAACGTATCGGCAAGCTCAAAAATACTGCACGGTAGATTGCCCGCGTTGAAATTCGCCTTATAGACCGTCATCAGCGAACCAAGCAATGTCTGCCTGAGCTGATTCGCCTTACGCGACTCATCCTGAACGCTAAGCGATGTAATGCCCTCGTCAGCAAACATATTCGACGTCGCCTCGTCGGTAAATGTCACATTTACAGTCTCAAAATAACCGCAGCCGTTAAGATAGCTCCGCAAACCGCACGAAAGTTTTTCACGAGGATCGGGAGGCGCTATTTCCAATGTAAGCTTTTTCTCGACCGGAATATTAGCATAACCATGCGAGCGAATAACCTCTTCGATAAGGTCAACCTCGCGATAAATATCATGCCGCCACGATGGAACAGTAATTACTATAAGGTCATCGTTCTTGATCTCGGGATTAAGATCGAGACCTTCGTAGATCGATTTGACTTTTTCCTTCGATATGTCGATACCCAGAAGTTTTTTCATCCTCGAAAAACGCATACCGACAGTTGCCGGCTCGAATTTTTCCGGATAGACATCGGCAACACCCTTTGCGACCTGCCCCCCTGCCGCCTTGATAATAAGATAAGCAGTCCTCTGCGACGCCCAGTCGATTTTTTCCCGGTCGACATGACGCTCAAAACGGAACGATGCATCCGAGCTAAGAGTAAGCTTTCTGCTGGTCGTACGAATGCAAACCGGATCGAAGCATGCGTCTTCCAGAAGTATCGTAGTCGTGCTGTCGCTGACCTCTGTATCCAGCCCGCCCATAACGCCTGCGATAGCCACCGGCGAATTCTCATCGGCGATGACAAGCATCTCGCTGTCAAGGTCGCATTTGGTCTCGTCAATGCTGACAAGCCGCTCGCCTTTGACGCCCCTGCGAACGATGATCTTTTTGCCGTCAAGTTTATCATAGTCAAACGCATGCGGAGGCTGCCCCGTCTCCAGCATCGCAAAATTCGTCGCGTCGACAACATTATTAACACTGCGAAGCCCAACCGCCTCCAGCGGCTTTCTAAGCCAATCCGGAGAAGGCCCCACCTTCACTCCCGTTATCACCCTCGCCGTATACCTGGCGCAAAGCTGAGGCTCCTCAATGGTCACGTCTACAAACTCACTGATGTCCCTGTCGCACTCCGGCAGTTCGACAGCCGGCATCTTCAGCGCCGCCCCGGTAACAGCCGCAACCTCACGCGCAATACCGATATAGCTCAAACAGTCGCCCCGGTTACTCGTAACCTCGATATCGATTACAGAATCGCCGTCCGGATACTCGATACCGTCAAGCGGAAAACCAAGATCGCTAAGAATATCAGCAACCTGGCGGGCACTCTTACCGTCAATATCAACGTACTCGCTTAACCAATTGATCGAAACTTTCATAGAACACTACCCTATCTGCTAAAAAACAATTTAGTAAACTGACGAAAACCGTCAAAAACAATGTAACCGTATGCGGCTTAAGAAGTTACATCGTATTCATTTTTTAATAAAATCGCCTCGGCCTTTTGGCCGAATCCTTCCCTAATCCCTAAAACCTAATCCCTGGTCCCTGCAAACTGACCAATCGGTCAGTTTGAGTAATTTATCTATAAGAATCAAGAATTTTACCTTCCGGCCCCGATTATGTCAATTGCATAGTTGATTTTACCCCGCAAAGCTGGTAATTTAAGCGCATAGCTGTTTCCTGTACACTTGTTTCAAGAGGCAAAAAAACATGAAAAAGTCAAAAATTACAATACTCGCGGCCCTGATCGCCATGACAATCGCCCTGACCGGCTGTGTCGAGCGTAAACTGACCATAAACACAAATCCTCCGGGCGGACTTGTCACGCTAAACGACGAAGAGATCGGCGTTGCACCGGTTACCGTCCCATTCAGTTGGTACGGCGACTACAACGTCCGCATCGCCAAGGACGGCTACACAACGCTCAACACCCACAAATTACTCAAAGCCCCCCTCCACGACAAGTTCCCGATTGATTTCTTCGCACAGATCCTCTGGCCCAAACGCATAATCGACGAATACGAATGGACATTCGACCTGGCCCCATACCAGGCCCCCGACCGCGACAAACTAATCCAGCATGCACAGGAAACAAGAAAACGAGCAATAGAACAACACGAAGAAGCAACAAAGCCGAATTAGACCATACCGCAACTCTGACATAGCTGAATCCGCAAAAAAGTTAACCGTTTTTTACCGTTTTTTTACCGGTTTACAATTTGCAAAACTTTAAACACCCACTATATCCCTTGTAGTCTGTTGACGTAAGCAAGATTTTTGAGCAACCATTCCTCACGCCTCACACCTTTCTCCTCACACCTCACGCCTCACGCCTCACACCTTTCGCTTTACGCCAAAATAAAACGGGCCCCCCGAGAAATTCCCAGGGAGCCCGATAATTCAATACTACATCATCTAACTACCGTCTCAAATTTACTTAGCAACCGGTCCTGTTAAAGAATAATCACCAAGCCAGTCAGCGGCAAGCACCGCAAAGTCAATCAGGTTTGTCGTACAGTCAATGTTATGATCTGTATCATCAATCGCAGATGGATCGACAGCCTTTGTAACTTCGCAGGCAGTTTCATAAAGATCGATCTTCATGAAGTCAGTAACTACCGTTGAACCGCCTTCGTTGTTAACACTAAGCGTCAATTCAATAGGCTCTAAAGCAGGTGGTGCATCAGTCATTAGTTTGACATCGTCAAAGGCTGCATAACTGGTAGTAGAATGGTCAGCAGGATTTTCCAGTGCACAGAGACGAACCTGGAGAGGCAATCCTTTAAGATCCGCACTCGCTGAACCAGGTGTATATGTAACAGTAACAGTAGTGAAACCATTTGCCGGGACAGTTTCGGTGTTGTAATCTTCAGCAACGACTGTTCCGCCGATTACATGACCTGCATACATTGCGCTGCCTACACTATTTTCTCCGCCGACGGCAAGCTGAACTGCATAACCATTCCAGCCGGCTCTTGGAGCATCATCTTCTGTTCCGGCAATACCGTCTGCACCTATGTCCCAGTTGTACTTCATGCTGCCGCCTTCATCCGGTCCTTCGGGCAGACGTCCGACTTGGACGGTCAACTCATAAGTTGCATTGGGATTAAAGGCTTCATCGATTATTTGCACAGCTGCTTCATAATCTCTTATCGGTCGAATATCTTGCATTTCATTATCGTTGTAACGTGTAATCACGACAATACCATACTTACCTTCAGGCATGTTGCCGTCGAAACCTACATCCCAGTAACCCTGAGTACCCTCATCGACACCCTTTACACCCGGATTCCAGATTCTAACAGGTCCGCCATTGTTGTCACACTCGAAATAACGCCAACCTTCCTTTGCCCACTGAATATACTTGTCAGTTGATTCAGGGAACGGATCGAAGTTTTCACGTTCTTCAAAGTTTGGATCCACAACAGGAGCCTCTCTCCACAGAGGAACATTGGTGACAGTAACTGTTGGAGCTTCAATTGCAGGATCTGAAATGTTTACATCGTAACCAAAAAGCGTTCCTGCTGTCCAGTTATAGACCAAAACAGGCTGCGGATCGAGTAGATCGTTAGGCTCAACAATCGGAGCCAATTGAACAGGTTCTCCCAGCCATGTAACCATATCCGCACCTGCATCAACCGAAGGAGCAGCTGGGTCATTAACAGTTATATCCAGCTTAACATCGTCCATCCAGCCGCGTCCGTTTACTGTAGCATCCGGGCTTGGACCCGTACCGACAAGAACTTTAAATGGTTTGCCGATATGATCTGCAAGTGCCGCTTCGTCATAAGTCACAGAGATATCCTGGTAATCTCCGTTAGCTGTAGCTACTGTTGCATTGAGCGGAATACTCGGGGTAATTGCTGCACCGTCTACGAGTAACTCAAGGCGTGTAACCAGATTAACGTCGCCAAAGATTCCGCCGCTCGCTTTAGCTGAAAGCGTATAAGTACTTGAAGACTGAATGTAGCCAAGATTCTCAGCAGATTCAACCCTGCCTCCAGTTTTATTCCATGCAGCGAAAACTGTCAATGCTGTAGTACCTTCAACACCGAAATTTTTATAAAATTGAGGTGTTGTTCCCTCAGCATTAACCCAGCCGGGGATGTCAACCAATACACCGGTGGTACCGTCGGAATAATCTACAGTGTCATCGGTCGAAAGTGGAAGGTTGTCGCCAACACCGTTTACAAAACCATCAGTAGCGTTAAACAAAGCAGTGACGGTATAGTCCGTACCTGGCTTGTAAAAAGTAAACCCTGCGTTAGGTATAAGCTCTCCAGGCTGAGTCGGATTTAATTGAGCCTCTGTCGCTGAAGTATCATCAAGCCATTGTCCAGCCATCTTTGCCAAATCTGCAACATCGACAAGACAGCTTTCGTCATAGTCGGCCTCTGCGTCCAGACCAAGTCCTGCTCGAGCGGCTTGACAGGCATTCAGGTAGACATCGATTGTCATACTGTCGGAAACATCCGGGTTGCTTGCATCGTTTACAGTTAGCGTCAGATCAATTGAAGATACATCTTCAGAAACCGGGAACAACGTATCTGATGTCAAA
>JAIPFN010000135.1 GCA_021736615.1 Phycisphaerae bacterium
ACAACTTTTGGCAGGTTTGGGTGTTTTGCTTTTTTAAAAAAGGAGCAAAAATCAAGAAGGAAGATTTTATAATCATTCTGTTGTCCTGTCAAAAACGAGAGCTTAGAGTGATTAACAGGAAAAACGCGTGAACGGTTACATAGAATCTAATAAAGGATAAGAGGACACATTGAATGAGTGACAAATTAATTATAATTACTCCTGCATACAATGAAGCTGCATACATTGAGCGAACCATAAACAGCGTTATGTCTCAAACTTTTTTGCCTGAAAAGTGGATTATTGTCGATGACGGTTCGACAGATGCTACCGGCGAAATTATCCGTAGTTATGCTTTGAAATATGATCTGATACAATACCACAGACGCGAGAAAGTTCAGGGGCAGAGTTATTATGGAAGTAATGTTTATGCGATAATGGAAGGGTACTCGGCAATCAAAGGAGAGGACTTTGACTTTCTCGCTGTTCTGGACGCCGACATTACCTTGCCTGCAGATTACTATCAGCAAATACTTAACCAATTCGCCCTTGACGAAAAACTGGGTGTCGCGTCGGGGGTTTATATGGATCTTGTTGACGGTAAACTCCGGAAAATTCTCAACGACAGGAGGTCGACTCCCAAGGCAATCCAGGTGTTTCGTAGAGAATGCTTTGAGAGTATTGGCGGGTATATACCGCTCAAATACGGCGGTGAGGATACATGCTCGTGTTTTATGGCACGAATGAACGGCTGGAAGAGCTGGTCGTTTCCCGAGATAATTGCCGTACACAACAAACCCGTCGGAACAGGTCTTTCAAACAGCATGATAAAGTCTCGATTTCGCATCGGTCTAAATGAGTATTTCCTGGGAACACACGCATTGTTTATGCTCGCAAAGTCGTTTAGGCGATGCGTTACGGAAAGGCCCTTTGTCCTGGGCGGTCTGGCACGAATAGCCGGTTATCTGTGTGCATGTTATAAAGATGAAGAACGCCAGATACCCGATGAGCTGGTAAGATTTATCCAGCATGAGCAGGTTAAGAGATTATTTGATTTTAACAGGATTCCGGAAAAGGAAAAGATCTCCACCGTAAATGGATGATCCATGTTTTTCCAGACTTTCCGGATTTTCAATCAAACTGCTGAAAAGACCCTACCTAAACCCGCTTAAATCAGCTTGCCCGCTCCAGAATTAGCGAACCCTGCAAAAATACACCCACAAACAGAATGCCTCTTGGCGGCATTTCTCAAAAATAACTTGATATTTCAGACGCCCCCCTTTATCATATCGCAACGGTAAACACTCAAGACATCAGTTACAGCGGGCCGGGGTCGGCCAATGGCCGTATCAGTCATTATACATAAGACAAAAGACATTATACATTTACTAAAGGGCGCAGCAAAATGGATAACCTGTTCGACATAGCAAACAAAAACATAGTAATAACAGGTGCCGGCGGAGTTCTCTGCGGTCAGATGGCAAAGGATTGCGCAAAATCGGGCGCAAAAGTTGCCGTTCTCGACATTAACGAATCAGCCGCCCAGAAGGTCGCAGACGACATCAAGGCCGGCGGCGGACAGGCTATCGCCGTTAAGTGCAACGTCCTCGAAAAGCAAAGTCTCGAAGACGCAAAGGCAATAGTCAACGACAAAATCGGCAAGATCGACATCCTGATCAACGGTGCAGGCGGAAACAAGAAGGAAGCGACGACAGGCCTGGATATATCATTTTTTGACATGCCCGCAGACGCTATCCGCTTTGTATTCGATCTGAACTTTATCGGTGCACTGCTGCCGACCCAGGTATTCGCCAAAGACATGACAGAAACCGGTAAGGGAGTCATACTCAATATTTCGAGCATGAACGCATTTAAGCCTCTAACTAAGATCCCGGCATATTCGGCAGCGAAGGCGGCAATAAGCAATTTCACCCAGTGGCTTGCCGTTCACATGTGCCAGAACTATTCTAAGGAAATCCGTGTAGACGCCATTGCTCCGGGATTTTTCCTGACAGAGCAGAACCGTTTCCTGCTGACCGACGAAAAAACCGGCGAACCGACCCCTCGCGGCAAGCTGATAATTGACCATACGCCGATGGACCGCTATGGCAAACCGGAAGAACTGACCGGGACAATACTATGGCTGCTAAGCGACGCTTCCAAATTCGTAACCGGAATAGTAGTCCCAATAGATGGCGGAGTATCGGCTTTCGGCGGAATCTAACCCAAACTGACCGGTTGGCCAGTTTGGAATGTATAATGACTATTGTATAATGTATAATTTATGATTCGGCCATACGGCTGAGACTTTTTACCGGAATACAGATAATGGATGTTAAACAAGCAGCAAAAGCTTTGATAGACCTTAAACCTGCAAAGGAATTCTTTGTGGGCATTGACTCTGACGGCTGCGTTTTCGACTCGATGGGGATCAAGCATCGTGAATGCTTCTGTCCGTGGATGATCGGTTTCTTCGGTCTCCAGCCCGTTGCCGCTGCGGCTCGCCAGTGCAAAGACTTTGTCGACCTCTTTTCCAAAACCCGCGGAGCAAACCGCCACATCACAACGGTTCGCATTCTGACCGAACTACTGCCGAGCCACCCGATGACAAAGGAAAGAAATTTCAAGGTCCCACAGTTCAAACATTACTGCGAATGGGTAAATAACCCCAGCAGTCTCTTAAGCAATCAGGGTCTTGAAAAAGCGGTCGCCGATGCGACAGGCGAGGCAAAAGAAGAACTGCAGCACGTTCTGAACTGGAGCTGCCGCGTCAACGAATCTGTTAGCGACATCGTAAAAGGTATTCCTCCGTTTCCCCACGTCATTGAATCACTCGAAAAGATCAGCAATTTCGCCGATGCCATAGTGTGCTCGTCAACCCCGCACGAAGCCCTTCAGCGTGAATGGGACGAGAACGGCCTAAGCAAATATGTCTCTGTTATCGCCGGTCAGGAAATGGGCAAAAAAGCGGAACACCTGGACTTTGCAACAAGCGGAAAATACGAAAAGGATAAAGTTTTAATGATCGGCGACGCCCCCGGCGATTGCAATGCGGCCAAGGTAAACGGCGTACTGTTTTACCCGATTGTCCCCGGCGACGAACCAAACTCATGGAAAAGATTTCACGACGAAGCATTCGACAAGTTCCTTAATGGCCAGTACGCCGGCAAATACGAATCCGAAAGAATAGCCGAGTTCGACGCGAGATTACCGGAAAAACCAGACTGGCTATAAGAACAGAATCCAGAATCGCAATCGCAGTTATAAAACCGATTGATACAAACCAAAAAGGCACAAAATGCTATATTATAAACGTGGCAGTATAAACGAAGACCTTTCAGCAGACGATCTCAAACAGGGATTGTTTGCCGCTCTTGACGCTATAGGCGCAAAGAATAAGGTACTGGCTATCCCGCCGGACATTACTCGTTATTATTCACGTGCGGGCGAGCTTACGAATTTCGCCTGGCAGTACTATGGCGATAAGATGACCGATGTCCTCCCGGCACTGGGTACGCACTTTGCTATGACCCCTCAAGAGATCACCCGCATGTTCGGCGATATGCCGCATGATCTATTCCGCAAACACGACTGGCGGGGCGGCCTTACAACGCTCGGTCATGTCCCGGGCGAATTCGTAAGCAAGGTCAGCGGCGGCAAGGTCGATTACGATTGGCCCGCACAGGTAAACAAAATGCTTGTCGAAGGCGGATTCGATCTTATCCTTTCTATCGGCCAGGTAGTCCCGCACGAAGTCATAGGCATGGCCAACTACAACAAAAACATATTCGTCGGAACAGGCGGAGTCGAAGGAATCAACAAAAGTCACTTCCTTGGCGCAGCCTACGGTATGGAAAATATCATGGGCAGAGCCGACACCCCCGTAAGACAGGTGCTTAATTACGCCTCCGACCATTTCGCAAAGTCCCTGCCGATCATTTACGTCCAGACCGTCATCGAAGCGACCGAAAACGGCCGTGTCACAAGGGGCATGTTCATAGGCGACGATGTCGAATGCTTCGAATTAGCCGCCCAACTTTCGCTAAAAGTCAACTTCCAGATGCTCGATGAACCTCTCGACAAGGTCGTCGTTTACCTTGAACCGGAAGAGTTCAAAAGCACCTGGCTCGGCAACAAAAGCATCTACCGAACACGCATGGCAATGGCTGACGGCGGCGAACTGATCGTTCTCGCACCGGGTCTGAAGGAATTCGGCGAAGACAAAGAGATCGACCGCCTTATACGCATATACGGCTATGTAGGGACAGACAAGGTACTCGAACTGACAAGCGAAAACGACGAACTAAAGAACAACCTCAGTGCCGCCGCCCACCTGATACACGGTTCATCGGAAGGGCGGTTCAGCATAACATACTGCCCGGGCAATATCAGCAAAGAAGAGATCGAGTCCGTTAATTTCAAATACGCCGATCTTGACGAAATGACAAAAAGATACGACCCCGAAAAACTCAAAGACGGATTTAACGATGTCGATGGCGAAAAAGTTTTCTTCATCTCAAACCCCGGCATGGGGCTGTGGGCATTCAAAGAAAGATTCAATATGTAGGGTGTGCTTTAGCACACGCGGTTGTATAACGGTAAAATACAAACAAACATGACGGCAGTTTGCCGCGATAAACAAATTTTGATTTTTGGAGCAATAGTAATGTCAGACACAAAAGCAAAAAAATATTCTTTAATCGTCCCGACCAGCATGGGCATTCGATTGACACCTGTTAATTCGCAGCCGTTCCATTGCAGCGACACCTTCAAAATGCAGGCCACCAGTGCCGAAAGCAACGTTGCAAGCGTCGCTTCCTACCTTGGAATGCCGGTCAAGGTTTTAACCGCCTTTGTCAAGGGCAGCCCGGTTTCTCATTTTATCAAGGATAATCTTAAGAGCCGTCGGATGGACTTTGAGGGTCCCGAGTTTGAGCAGGAAAACCCGTGGGGTTATCGACATCAGATAAATATGGCATGCAGCGGATGGGGCTCACGCGGCCCAAGGGTCCAAAACGACAGAGCCGGTGAAGTCGGCAGAGAGCTTTGTGTAGATGATTTCGATCTCGACAGAATATTTGCAAAGGAAGGCGCTACGATCGTTCACCTTTCCGGGCTTATCGCCGCACTTTCGCCAAAGACGAGCAAGTTCTGCCTTGACATTGCCCGTATAGCAAAGGAAAACGGCTCGCTGATTTCATTCGACCTGAACCACAGGGCAAGCTTCTGGAAGGGAAGAGAAAAAGAACTTTCCGCCGCGTTCGCCGAAATCGCTTCCCGCAGCGACATACTAATCGGCAACGAAGAAGACTTCCAGCTTTGCCTTGGCATAGAAGGCCCCGAAGCCGGCGGCGCAGGTCTGGATGCTAAGATCGACGGTTTTAAACAGATGATCGGCAGGGTGCAGGTAGCGTATCCGAACGCAAGCTACTTCGGCACTACCCTTCGTGAGGTTGTTTCGGCAAACAGTCATATGTGGGGTGCGTTGGTTACTGATGGTAAAGAATGGGAAGTCATCAAGCCGCGTGAAATAGGCGTCCTCGACCGTATCGGCGGCGGCGACGGTTTCGTCGGCGGTTTGCTTTACGGCATACTCAAAGGCTGGGACGTTAAGAAATGTGCCAGGTTCGGCTGGGCAACCGGAGCACTCGCCGCGACAATGCTAACTGACTACGCCCAACCCGCCGACGAAGACCAGGTCTGGAGCATCTGGGAAGGCAACGCAAGAGTAAAACGCTAAGAGTAAACAGAAGTGAATTTTAACAATAATCAATAATCACTAATAAATAATAAATCGAAAGTGGAGAAAAAAATGTCAAAAGCAGACATCGGCCTGGTAGGCCTCGCCGTAATGGGTGAAAATTTCATTCTTAATATGGAAAGCAAGGGCTTTACTGTCGCTTGTTTTAATCGTACGGTCTCAAAGGTTGACGATTTTGTCAATGGCCGCGCCAAGGGCAAAAACATCATCGGCTGCCATTCCATCGAAGAGTTCGTAAACTCTCTCGAGCGTCCCCGCAAGGTAATGCTGCTCGTCAAAGCCGGCGGCGCAGTCGACGCATTTATCGACCAGGTCCTCCCGCTCCTCGAAGACGGCGACATCATCATCGACGGGGGTAACTCGCACTTCCCGGACACCATTCGCAGATGCGAATACGTCGAAAGCAAAGGCAAACTCTACATCGGCACCGGCGTATCAGGCGGCGAAGAAGGCGCATTGCTCGGACCGTCTATCATGCCCGGCGGTTCGCCCGCTGCATGGCAGCACGTAAAACCGATATTCCAGAAATGTTGCGCACAAACCGAAGACGGCGAGCCTTGCTGCGACTGGGTCGGCGAAAACGGTGCAGGCCACTTCGTCAAGATGGTACACAACGGAATCGAATACGGCGACATGCAGATGATCTGCGAGACATACCAGATGATGAGCAAGGGCCTCGGCATGAGCAATGAAGAAATGCACAAGACATTCGCCGAATGGAACGAAGGCATCCTCGACTCATACCTAATCGAGATCACCCGCGACATCCTCGGATACAAAGACGAAGAAGGCAAAGAAGTCGTCGACCTCATCCTCGACACGGCCGGCCAGAAGGGCACCGGTAAATGGACGGCGGTAGCGGCCCTCGACGTCGGCATGCCTCTCACACTCATCGGCGAAGCGGTATTCGCACGCTGCCTGTCGGCACTGAAAGAAGAACGCGTCAAGGCCTCGAAGGTACTCTCCGGCCCGGACGCAACCTTTGACGGCGACAAAGCCGAACTCGTCGCCGACCTAATGCAGGCACTCTACGCCTCGAAGATCGTAAGTTACGCACAGGGCTATCAGCTCATGCGTGCAGCCGCCAAAGAATACGGCTGGAACCTCAACAACGGCGGAATTGCCCTGATGTGGCGCGGCGGATGCATCATCAGAAGCGCCTTCCTCGGCAATATCAAAGATGCCTTCGACAATAACCCCGAGCTTGAAAACCTACTTTTCGACCCGTTCTTCAAAGATGCGGTAGAAACCGCCCAGGCCGCATGGAGAAGAGTTATCATTGCCTCTGTCAAACTCGGAATCCCGATGCCTGCGATTGGCTCGGCCCTTGCATTCTACGACGGTTACAGAAGCGAGCGTCTCCCCGCAAACCTCCTGCAGGCCCAGCGTGACTACTTCGGCGCACACACCTACGAAAGAACAGACAAACCGCGCGGCGAATTCTTCCACACAAACTGGACCGGCCGCGGCGGCGACACAGCAGCCTCAACATACATCGTATAACTGCGATAGAAATATAAAAGCAAAAAGCCCCGCAAAGCCAAAAGACCTGCGGGGCTTTTTTATTGTTTGTTTAGTCGATTATCCGGCAGATACGACCTCCGGTTGTGATTGCATCAACTCGATGATTTTGTCAAGGTCGTTTTCGACCTCTACCGGCGGGTTGCTGAAGGCACCCTGTTTGTCCTTATGGTAATTGACAGTAACGTTAGGATCTTTTAGCTGATGTCCCGTAAGAATGCATGCCACTCTTTCATCCGGCGATATCGTACCGTCAGCAAGCAGGTATTTCAGTCCCGCGATCGAAGCCGCCGAAGCCGGTTCGCATCCAAGCCCGTAAAGTCCGACCTGTGCCTTAGCGTCAATGATCTCTTCATCGCTAACCGAAAGAACCACACCATTGCAGAAGTCCAGTGCCCGCAGGCATTTTTTGAGATTAATAGGACGAGAAATTTCTATCGCCGATGCACATGTATGCGGCGAATAGTTCCTTGCCGTCAGGTCAGCGTAATGGGCGTCAATAATAGACTTATCGACCCTGCCGCCGTTCCAGCGAAGTTTCTTTTCATTGTAAAGATATGTCAAAGTATCGGCACCGGCGGCATTTATTATGGCTATCCGCGGAACCTTGTTGATCAGCCCAAGCTGCTTAAGCTCGATAAACGCCTTACCGAAAGCGCTCGAGTTTCCGAGGTTGCCGCCCGGCACAACGATCCAGTCCGGTATCTCCCAGCCGAGCTGCTCGATGATACGCAGCATGATCGTCTTCTGACCTTCCAGCCTAAACGGGTTTACCGAGTTAACCAGGTATATGCCAAGCGTACTGCAAACATCCTGCACCTGTTTCATGCAATCGTCAAAGTCGCCCTGTATCTGGATGGTATGTCCGCCGTAGTCCATCGACTGGCTGAGCTTGCCATAGGCGATCCGCCCCGAGCCGATAAACACCGTGCACTTCATACCGATGCTGTGAGCATACAGAGCCATCGACGCCGAAGTATTGCCCGTCGAAGCACATGCACTGGCCGTAGCACCGGTCATTTTCGCATGGCTGAACGCAGCCGTCATTCCGTTATCCTTAAACGAACCCGAAGGGTTAAGCCCCTCATACTGCAAAAACAGGCTGCCGGGTTTCATACCGAGTGCATTAGCCATCGCATCGTTTTGCTGAAGTATGGTCTGTCCTTCGCCGACTGAGACTTTGTCTTTGTCCGGACAGAATGAAAGCAGATCACGGAATCTCCACACGCCCGAAAAATCCAGCGGGTTTCCGCGGCTGGCCCAGCGTTTTGCGAAATCGGATATTTTGCCGGGAACCTCTACCTTGTCCCAGTCATAGCTGATATCCAGGAGGTCGCCGCAGGAAGGGCACTTAACGAGTGTCTCGCCGCAATCAAACTGCTTGCGACAATCCGGGTTGATACATTCTTGATATGCAACACATTTTTCTGACATCTAAAAACCTTTGGTCCGATATTAATAAACGAATAATCTTTACAACGTAAGTTCGGTGTTTTTTGCCGATTAAAATCCCTGCACGATGCGATTCGGGCTACTATATATTTCGGCTAGATTATTGTCCCGGAATTGATATTTTTTATGATTTCCGGTAATTCTGCGACTTTTTCGATCTCTATCGTTCCATCGGGCCGCTTTTTACCGGCGTTTGTATATGATTTTATCAGGGCCGCCCTCATGCCCACTTTCAGAGCTCCGTTAATGTCTTTGTTTATCCTGTCGCCGACGAAGAGTATGTTAGCAGCCGGAATATCTATCTGCTCGGCAGCGGCCTGGAAGATCTTTACATTGGGTTTCCTGAATTCATACTGATATGAATACATTCGCATCGGGAAAAATTCCAGAATGCCAATCTCTTCAAGGTGCGCATCGAGCGAGCAGGCGTTTACGAATGTGTTTGAGAGTAGCCCGAGTTTCAGACCAGAATCTTTCAGGCTTGTAAGCGTTTCAACGAGATCGCTCTCGACACTCGTCAATTCCTTCAACGGCTGATACCAGCAGCGGTTGACATCTTCCCACTGCTCATCGGTCAGGTTGTATTTCTTTCTCAGACCGTAAGTTTTCAGCACCTCCAGCGAGTCGAAATCGTTGCCGAAAAGGCCGGAGATAAATGACTTTGCCCGAATGCCCAGAAGGTTGCCCCAAAGGTACCGCTGAAAACCGCCGACCGGCTGACCGGCGGCTTTAAGGTAGTCGTATGAAAGGCGTCCGGCCTTTAGAAAAAGCGAACCGGTATCGACCCTGCCGAAGTTCAGCAAGGTGTCACCCAGGTCAAAGATAACCGCTTTGATTGGTGTGTTTGACAAGCTCATTTACCTCGTCGGCGGAAGTTGATCGCCGAACACCTCTTCGATCCACTCGATCATCTCAGTGTCCGAAACCGCCGAAACTCTTTCCGCTTCGTACTCGGCGTCGATCCTGTCCTTGATCCCTATGACTCGCGGATCATGTTTGGCGATCTCTATCTCATAGCGGTCTTCGATAAAGTGCTTGATTCCGGCGGCACCGGTTTTGTCTGTAATCGCGATGCCGACAGGGCGTTTAAGCAATTTTTTCGTATCGAAGCAGTTGTAGATCTCTTCGTTTTTCATCAGCCCATCGGCGTGAATACCCGCGCGGGTAACGTTGAAATCCTTGCCTACCAGCGGATAGTTCGTCGGAAGATTGAAACCAAGTTCCTTGTTAGCGTATTTTGTCAATTCGGTAATCGCTTCGTAATTGATCCTGCTGTCGGTTCCGGCAAGCTGAGCATGCTCAATGACCATCGCCTCGAGAGGGGGGTTTCCGGTTCTTTCGCCGACTCCGAACATAGAGCAGTTCGCCGCACCGCAGCCGTAAAGCCATGCCGTTGCCGCGTTTACCTGCACCTTGTGAAAATCGTTATGGCCGTGCCATTCGATCCATTCTGAAGGGATGCCGATTTGTCGAAGCCCGTGAATGAGTTTCGGCACCGACCTTGGCAAAGTCGCTTGAGGGTAAGAAACGCCAAAACCAAGAGTATCGCAAAGACGAATCTTAACCATTGAATTGTATTTCTTGGCCAGTTTCATCAATTCGGCTGCGAAGGGCAGTACGAAACCGTTAAAGTCGGCACGAGTGACATCCTCGAAATGGCAGCGAGGGATTACGTTATTATCCAGTGCGCTTTTGACAACGTCAAGGTAGCCGTTCAAAGCCTGGCCGCGGGTTTTGCGAAGTTTCAGGAAGATATGGTAATCGCTAGCCGATGTCAGGATACCGGTCTCTTTCAGTCCCATCTGGGTAACATATTTGAAATCTGCTTTGACGGCACGGATCCAGCCGGTTATCTCAGGGAATTCGTAGTTTCTGGCCTTGCACAATTCGACTGCTTTTCTGTCCTTTTTCGAGTATAGAAAGAATTCGCACTGCCTAATAAGCCCGGTTCCACCGTCGATCTCGTGAAAAAAGTCAAAAATACGCAGTATTTGTTCGGGTGTATACGGAGGCCTGGCCTGCTGACCGTCACGGAATGTTGTGTCGGTAATCCAGAAGTTATCAGGAATATCCAGAGGGACGCTTTGCTCCTCAAAGTCAACCTTCGGAAACTCCGTGTAAGGGAACGTATCCCTGAATAATTCCGGCCTGTCAATATCTGCTAATTTAATCTTATCGTAGTTCATATTTCGCTAAAATCTTTCTAATAAGGTCGTTACGATTAAATGGATTACATACGGTAAATGCTGAAGCTCAACGAATCAGCCGACTGAAACCTATGGTTTCGTGAAATATCCGGCCTAAACGCTCCTAAATAACACAGTAATTATATACTATAGCATTCCGGTTGTAAAGAAGAATTATGGGCTAATTGACCACCGTACTGGTGTGGATAGGTAGATTTTTTGGTTGAAGTATCGCTCATCCTGCCAACAAGACGGAAATGAGCATTTTTAGGTGATTTTCACACAAAACCGTCAAACAGTTTACCGTTTTTTACCGTTTTTTTACCGGTTTGCAATCGCTTGTTTTTGAATATCCGGAATGTCCTCTGAATATTGCTATTTGCGGACATGACCTGTCACTTTCTAACTTGTCACCTGTCACCACACAATGCCTTACTTCTTACTTCTTTTATCCAGAATCCTCTCCACCTCGTCCATTGCCCTGGACATCGAATCCATTGTCTGCTGGAATGGCCCTGAAGTTGTCAGGTCGACGCCGGCGTTTTTCAATAATTCAACCGGGTAGTCGCTGCCGCCTGCCGACAAAAATGCGATAAATTTGTCGACCGCCCCGGCCTCGTTGTTCATAACTTTTTCAGCGAGCGCCACAGACGCAGTAAAAGATGTTGCATACTGATAGACGTATAAGCTGCTGTAGAAATGCGGTACGAAGGCCCATTCGACTGTATAAAGCTCGTCGATATGACAGATTCCCTTGTCGTGGCCGTAATATTCTTTCGCTATATCGCCAAAAAGCTTAGTCAGGACGTCACCGGTTAAAGGCTGATCGTTTTCTGCTTTTTCGAACATCTTTAATTCAAATTCGGCAAACTGGGTCTGTCTGAAAACCGTCGACCTGATCCTGTCTATGTAGTTAAGCAGCAGGTACAGTTTTTCATCGTCGCTTTTTGCTTCCTTCAGCGATTTGTTGACCAGCAGGATCTCATTGAATGTCGAAGCGACCTCGGCAGCGAAAATCGAATAATCAGCAATCGGATAAGGCTGGGTTTTACTGCTGAAATAGCTGTGCATCGCATGGCCCATCTCATGAGTCATCGTGCTAACATCACCGTACTTGCCGTTATAATTGAGCAGCATATACGGGTGGACGTCGTAGGCTCCGCCGTTGCAATAGGCCCCGGATCTTTTGCCGGTAGACGGATACACGTCGATCCAGCGATCTTTTATGGATCTTTCGACTACCGCAACATAATCGTCCCCAAGCGGTGCCAGTGATTCCACCATGAGCTTACAACCCTTTTCATAAGGATAATCAGCACTGCCGCCGGACACTCCCGAAACATAGATGTCCGAGTATTTGAGCGTCTCGACACCGAGCATTCGTTTCTTGATCTTTAAGAATCGATGCAAAACATCGAGGTTATCGTGAGCGTTTTTGATAAGCGTATAATAGACATCTGTGGGGATATTGTTATTGTCGAGATGGCTTTCCAGTACCGTGTCGTATTTTCTTGCGCGCGCGTAAAAGACATTCTTTTTTATGCTGCCGCTAAGCTGCGCCCCGAATGTCTGCTTGAAACTGTCGAAAAGCTTCCAGAAGGCCTGAAAAACTATTTCGCGGTTTTGACGGTTCTTGTCGAGCCTGTGCAGACTGTACGCCGACTGATTAAGCGTTACCTTACGTCCGTCGACCAGCTCGACTGTCGGGAAGGGCAGTTCGGCATTGCTGAAAATATTGAAAATCGAACTGCTCGCCGAAGCCATCAGGCCCGTCTGTGCGAGCAGGGCTTCCTCTTTGTCCGAGAGTTTGTGTGATTTTGTCCGCTGAATATCGTTGAGGTATTTTGTGTAAACTTTCAGACCAGGCTCTTGCGAGATAAACGAAGCAACCGTTTCGCTGTCCATAGAACATATTTCAGGCTCGATAAACGAAGCGTTCGTTCCGTAATCTGTTGAGATATACTGCAGCTGCTGAATCATGCCATTGTACTTTGATATCCGCGTGTCCTCGTCGCTTCGCATCCCGGCATAGGCCCAGAGACGCGACATTTTCTGGGAAAATGCCGTTTCGTATTCCAGACAGCCCAGCATTTCGGACGCCGACTTTGAAATCTTACCCTTGTATGCCAATATCCCGTCAACTTTGCCGGACAGTTCTTCCCTGGCCTTTTCCCACGCCGAGTCGGATGCGAATATCTCTTCCAGGTTCCATTTATCCGTCAAGTCAATATCTTTCCTTTCCATGGCTATAACCGGTAATTGTAAACCAATAACAATTGCAGCAACAACTAATAATATCCGTTTCATAAAATAGCCTCGGCCGAAAGGCCGAATCCTCAAATAATAAATCATCAATAATAAATAATAATTTGCAAAATACCCGAAGGGAATTTTGCATTACCACATCGGGTCCCATACCGGCAGTATGATCGGATCCTGTTCGAATATTTCCAGGACTTTCGCCGGTACGTATTTCTTTTTTACAATGATCGAGAAAACATTCGTATCAAACCAGTCATCGTACATTGTCCAGAAACCTTTGTTTCCTCTGTCTTTGCCCCAGCTGTTCTCGACCAGCCATTTAACGGGTTTATGGTTCTGGATGTCTACGCCTGTAAGACTCATCGCGTGTGTCGGTGCCGATTGCCTGTAGAGTGCAAGTTCGGCTCTGGTCATTTTCAGGTTAATTCCGAACAATGTCTCGTAATCGTAAAGGCTGCCGGCCATGATTCCTTTAGCGGAGTCCTGATCGACGCCTACGTCCGCCGAAAACCACACCGTGCTTCCGTCCTTGATGGATTTGATCGCGATCGACTTCATTTCTTCCATGCTGACGTTGGCAAAGCCCAGGTCATGACCGTCGCTAATATTCCTGGTCAGCGATACATGGTAGAGCTTAGAAAGTTTATGCGGTCCCGCATTAGCCAGGTCCACATATTCGTCAAGATCAAGCCCGACAAATTCATCATAAAACTGTTTTGGCGTATAGTCTTTGATAATGATGCTGTTATCCTTATGGCCTTCGTCATTATTAGCATCTTCTTTTTTTGCGTCGTCTTTTTTGGCTTTAGGCTGGTATCTCCAGTCGAACTTTACCGGCGGCTGTCCAAGATTCAACACGAGTATGCGGTAGACTTCGCCGAGCATTTTTTCTTTAACTGTTCGTAATTGCTCTACTGGCGTGCCGTTGGCTGCCATTTTACGGAGTTTCGCGGCATCGACTCTCAATTTTCTTTCGAGGATATTATTCATTACCTTCGTATTGTTGCTGCTGTTGGTTTCCGGCATTACTTCGTTAGGAACGACACCATATTTCTCGATGAGGTCCTTTCCATTTTCCCAGTACCCGCCGTCACTGATGGGATTACGCATTATCGATACAACCTCCCGGTCCATCATGTCACGCTGACGAAAATGGATAACAAGCTCATAAAAAGTATTGGCCTTTTCCATCTTGTCCCAGAAAGACAGGTAGATGTGGGAGAACTGAAAATCTTCAAGTTTATTCTTTTCGATAATCTGCGGACGCAAAATATTCAGTGTCGCAAACAGCCAGCAACGCCCCGAAGAACGCTGATTCGTCACAGTCTTAATTTTCACCTTATCCGAATAAAACTCATTGTGATCCCGAAGAAGGTCACGATTTAGAACAAGCGACTTAATGTCCGTGTTGCTTATAGCGTTGTACATCGCCCGGGTCTGGGTATTCATACGGAAATCAGAGCGAATGTTCTTTATAAC
>JAIPFN010000136.1 GCA_021736615.1 Phycisphaerae bacterium
CCTGAAGACCGCCGATGCCGGTACCGATTATACATCCGATACGACTTTTGTCTTCCTTTTCAACGTCCAAACCGCTGTCAGCGACTGCCTGAATCGATGAAGCTACTGCCATCTGGGTGAAACGATCCATCCGCTTTGCAACGCGTGATGGTAAATAATCTTTAATGTTAAAGTCCTTGCATTCTCCGCCGATCCTGACAGGGTACTCGGAAGTATCGAATGACTCGATCTTCGAGATTCCGCTTTTGCCTTCGCAAAGCGCCTGGAAGAGACCGTCGGCGGATTCAGCAAGGGCCGTAACACAACCCAAACCTGTGATGACTACACGCCTTCTACTCATGGAACTTATATACCGTAAAAAAATTAATCTTTTGAAATGCTTGCGATATAATCAATCGCAGCGCCGACAGTCTGAATCTTTTCAGCTTCTTCGTCCGGGATAGACATGTCAAACTCATCCTCAAACTCCATGACCAGTTCTACTGTGTCAAGAGAATCTGCATTCAGATCATTAATAAACGATGTCTCACGGGCGATCTCGCCCTTATCTACACCCATCTGCTCACTTACAATTTCAATTACCTTTGCTTCGATTTCAGCAATATCTGCCACTAGGATTCTCCTTAAAATTCAATTACAAATTTAGACCGTCGCTTCCTGGACGGCTTAGCTTTAATGTTATATTTATTTAACTTAGGGCGGTATCATAACTTCCTGAAACGCCAGTTTCAATCTTTTTTTTATTTTTTATTATAAATCCGGCCCGTTCAGGGCGGATTTCGTCAGGGTCGATAAGACTCCCTTACATTGCCATTCCGCCGTCAACGCATAGAACCTGACCTGTGATATAGCCCGCATCGTCGCTTGCCAGGAAAGCTACAGCTTTTGCGATATCTTCCGGTGCACCCATGCGTTTTACCGGGATAATTGCGATAGCGGCGTCTTTTACGGGTTGCGGGAGGACCTTTGTCATGTCAGTTTCGATGAAACCGGGTGCAATGCAGTTGGCTGTTACGTTCTTTTTGCCGACTTCGCGGGCAACGGACTTTGCTACTCCGATAAGTCCGGCTTTGCTTGCCGAGTAGTTTGCCGATCCGGCTTGTCCCATTACTCCGGCCACCGAGCTTATATTTATGATTCTGCCGAATTTATTGCGTACCATCGACCTTAGAGATGCCTGTGTGGCCATGAAAGCGGCTTTTAGGTTAACGGAGATGACAGAGTCGAAATCAGCAGCGTCCATCTGCATCATCAGTTTGTCGCGTGTGATTCCTGCATTGTTTACCAGGATGCCGATTCCGCCGTGTTCTTTGGCGAGTTCTTCGATGGTGGAGGTCAGTTTGTCTGTGTCTGTAATGTCCAGACATTTTGTGATAACGCTGAATCCTTCCTCTTTAACGACGCCTTCAAGTTCTTTAAGCGGCTCGGGAAGGATGTCCATTGCGACAACTTCGCGGCCCTGTTTTAAAAGTTCCAGTACGATTGCTCTTCCGATGCCTTTTGCACCGCCTGTTACTATTGCTAGTCTTTTTTCCGACATTTTAAAACTCCGCTTATAATTTATTATTTATTAGTGCTTATTTATTATTTTTTACGCCAGCAGGGCGCTTAGTGACTTTAAATCGCTGATGTTATTTACCCTGGTTTTTCTGTTTATTCTTCTCATCAGGCCGGTCAGTACTCTGCCTGGGCCTATTTCGTAGTATTCTTCTATGCCGTCTGCGAGGAGCTTTTCCATGCATTTTTGCCAGAGGATTGGTTCGACGAGTTGTCTAACGAGACCTCTGCGTATGTCTTCCGGGCCGGTGTAATAATCGGGATTTATGTTTGCTATTACTTTTACTGATCCGATTTCGGATATTTGCGCGTTTTCGAGTGCGATTTTCAAGTCTTCTGCGGCCGGGTTCATTTTTTCGGTATGGAAGGCACCGGCGACCTGAAGGACGACCGCTTTCATTGCGCCGTGTTTTTCTGCCAGTTCAGCTGCACGGTTGCAGGCGTCAACGTCGCCGCTGATTACGATCTGGCCGGGGCAGTTGTAGTTTGCTGGCTTCAGCAGGCGGCCCTGTGCAGCTTCGGCACATAGGGCATCTACTTTTTCCTCGTCGAGACCGATTATGCTTACCATTGACCCTTCTGCGGCGTCAGCGGCGGCTTGCATGGCCTTTCCGCGTTTGTTGACGAGTACGAGGCCTTCTTCGAAGCATATCAGTCCGGCGGCGTACAGGGCGGTGTATTCGCCCATGCTTAAACCGGCCGTTACGTCCGGGGTAACATCGGTTTGGTTCCTTATTACTTCGAGGATCGCTGCTGACGCAGTGAATATTGCCGGCTGAGAAAAAGAAGTTTCGTTAAGTTTTTCCTGAGGACCTTCAAAACAAAGCTCACTAAGGTTATAGCCGAGAATGTCGTTTGCTTTTGCAAACAGGGCGGTGGCGTCCGGATGATTTTCGCAAACATCCTTTGCCATGCCTATAGTTTGTGCACCCTGACCGGGAAATATAAATGCTGATTTCATAATCGATGTTTCCGTTTCAAAAAAGTTTCCAGCAACAATCTGCTAGAATCTAATTAAATTTGCTCCCCATGTAAGACCCGCTCCGAATGCGGCAACTAGTACGATGTCACCTGATTTGATTTTTCCCTGTCGGCGGCAATCATCCAGTGCCATTGGTATCGAAGCAGCCGAGGTGTTGCCGTATTTGTCTATGTTGATGAAAACGCGGTCGTCTTTTAGCTTGATTCGTTTTGCGACAGATTCAATGATCCTGGCGTTCATCTGATGCGGGATAAACATGTCTATGTCGTCGATGGTCAGGTCGCAATTATCTATGCAGTCGTAGACCATCTCAACGATTCTTCTGACGGCGAGATGGTAAATTTCTCTTCCGTTGATGTTCATGAAAATGTCTTTGGGGTTTTCGAGTTCTATGGCCGCCGGGTTCCTGGAACCGTAAGCCTGGCAATTGAGGCTAGTCCATCCACCTCCGTCCGAGGAGGAACATCCGTACATTATTCCGGCGTCTCCACCGATTTTGCCCTGGACTATAAGTGCGCCCGCACCGTCACCAAAAAGTACGCAACTGTTGCGATCTTCATAGTCTGTGATCTTGCTTAAAGTTTCTGCGCCGATTACCAGAATGTTTTGATATCTGCCTGAAGTAACGAACTGGTGTGCGATGGAAAGGGAATACACGAATCCGCTGCAGGCGGCGTTTACGTCAAATGCCCACGCGTTCGTCGCTCCGATCAATTGCTGTACAAAGCAGGCGGTAGAAGGGAACACCATCTCCGGGGTGATTGTTGCGACGATGATTATGTCGATATCCAGCGGAGTTATTCCGGCGTCTTCAATTGCTTTTTGTGCGGCCTCGGCGGCGAGTGTCGCGGTGGTGTCGCCTTCCTTGCAGATGTGACGGGTCTTGATGCCGGTTCTGGTTGATATCCACTCGTCCGAAGTATCGACGATCTTTTCGAGATCGGCGTTTGTAAGCGTACCGGCGGGGACATGCATGCCGGTTCCGGCGATTACAGCCTTGTACTTTCCATTGTCAGTATTATTCACCATTACCTCTTACAGAAGATTTAGAAAGGTATTTAACTATCTTATCGTTAAGTTTATGCGAGACTAATTCTTTGCTTGCAATGACTGCGCTCCTGATTGTCCTTGCTTTGCTTGATCCGTGGCAGATTATGCTTGTGCCGCTTAAGCCGATCAGCAGTGCTCCGCCGAATTCCTGGTAGTCGTACTTTTCGTAAATTTTCATCATGACCGGTTTGAACTTCATTGCAAGTTCCGGGCTTTCGGCGACGAGTTCTTTTTTGATCGCTCCGAAAAGTCCGTCTACAACGCCTTCGGTAAGTTTAAGAACAATGTTACCGACAAAACCTTCGCAGATAACCACGTCGCATGCCGCGTTCATTATGTCGCGGCCTTCTATGAAACCGGTGAAGTTAAGGTTGGGGTCGGATTCGATGAGCTCCCTTGTTTTTTTGACCAGGTCGTTACCTTTTTCGGCTTCGACTCCGATACCCATAAGTCCGACGCGGGGATTTTCAATTCCGTTTACCTGCCTGGAATATATGCTGCTCATTACCGCGTACTGGTACAGGTTGATGGGTTTGCATGAGACATTGGCGCCTACGTCACATATCGTGACAGGGCCGCCGAATGTAGGGAGAATTACTGAGATACCGGGACGATTAACGCCGGCAAGATTGCGCATACGCAACTGACCGGCAGCAACACACGCACCTGTGTTACCTGCTGAAATTATGGCGTCGGTCTCATTTTTCGCGGCCATTTTTGCCATAATGGCGATCGAACTTTTTCGCTTTTTACGGATAGACTCTACAGGCTTTTCGTGCATCCCGATAGTTTCGGGAGCGTGGACTATCTGAATTGTACTGGTCGCGGCATCGAGATCTGACAGATGTTTTTGAATTACCGTCTCGTCGCCGACCAGGGTCAACTCGTCATCCTTGCCGAGAATCTTGCCGGCTTCCAGGACACCTTTGATTATCTCCAAAGGAGCATGGTCGCCGCCCATAGCGTCGATTGCTATTCGCATTTTTAGCTGTTATCCTCCGCAGCTAAATCTAGTGTTATTGACGCGTTAACATAACCGCATTTGTCACATGCCGAATGAGGCAGTTTCGCATTTCCGCACTTTTTGCAAAGCGAGTAGTTTGTTGCGGTCAGACTCTGGTGAGCACGGCGTGTGCGGGTTCTGGTCTTACTGATTTTCTTTTTTGGTAACATTTCTAATGATACTCCAATCTTCAATACATAACAGCCGCTATTGTAAAGCGGAATTTATAGCAAAATATTTAATCCTGAAAGGCAATAACAGCAAAATCAGGGATTTCAGGCGTAAGTAGTTATTCAACAATTCTATAATAAAGCGTCTTTTTAACAGAAGTAATTAACAGAGTAAAGCATAAATTTGAAAGAATAATTAAGTCCGTTTAAAAATTAAATAAATGATGCTTAGATGAGCAAAATAAGGATAAAGACGACACTGAAAAGGAGGTTGTATTTCGGTAATGCAAAATAATAATGTAAAGTTTGGGATTTGTCAAGTTTTTTGTTTTATTATCGGAAATATTACTAAATTAAGTTTTTCTTGTGGAATTATTGAATTTAGTGGTTGAAACGTGCCAGAGTTTTTAATAGAATGGCCGCTTAAAGTTTGATTCGGCAAGATTACGATGTAGAAATCAGTGGGATTTAGCATTGATCGATAGTTTTTTTGTGCCGGTAACGACGTTTTTTCTGCGATATTTGTGTTAAATTCGTCTTTTTAAGGTTAATGTAAACTTTTTCGGTGATGGCTCTATGTCGCGTAAGCGTTCACGAAAAGTCTTGTATGAAGTCAGCAACGAGGTCAAGAAGTCTCGTAAATCTCGTCCTAAGCTCGAAATTTCCAGGCGAGCGAAGGCTTTTACGAAAAAAGTTACTTCCGGCCGTGCAGTGGATATTAAAGAAAAGTCAGTTATTAAGCCCGTTGGGTTTAAAAGGAATGCCATCGTCCTTGTAGGGCGATTATTGAACTTTTCTGTTAAAAAAGCAGTGATTTTGCTGGTTATTTTTGCGGCGGTCGTTTTATTGTGGCCTTCCGGTGGCAATAAAGAGCCTGAGCAGCCTGGTGCAGGTAGAGAAACTGAAATGACCGGAAATCCTGGAAGCGGAGGCGTGACGGATAGTTCTGGGTCAGTAACGCCGGTAAGTGTCAGTGGTGAAAATGAGTCAGAAGAATTAGTCGACGGGCCCCCAAAGGACCATTATATAATTATTGCCTCGCATAAGGATATTGGTCAGCTTGAGCCTGTTGCGAAATATTTTTCTGAAAATGGGATTGAGACAGAGTACAGAATGAGCGGCAGCTGGCATCAGTTGATTACTAAGGAAAGGTATCTTAGTACGAGAGACCTTCAGAGTAATGCTAACAGGGCTAAGAAACGAATAATTGAAATTGGAGATGAATATAAGCCTCCTGCAGGTTTTGGTTCATTTACCTTTGATAGTGTTTTAATAAAGAAAGTATCAGGAGAATAATTAGATGTCGATTGACAGATCACTTAAAATTAAGGGTGCACTTAGCAGGCACAGAAATGTTCTTTCAAGGAATGAACGAATTGAAGCGCTCAAGGAAGAAGAACGCTGGGAAGAAGGCGACGATGTGACCGGTCTTCCTAAGGTTGGGCACAGAAAAGCGGGCGCCGGCAAATCTAAGGGAAAAGCTGCTGAGGAAACTGAAGAACCTGTAGTCTGAGGACTGAAATTCTCAGTAATACAAGCCGCTTTGGTGTATTTTTGCCCACAAAAGCGGCTTGTTTTTTGCGCTTGGTTATAATTGAACTATGTAATCCCGATGTTCATCGGGACGAATTAACACTAATTTTAAAAGAAAAAACAGGATGCCGCCTTTGGCCGAAGCTGTTTTATCAGCATGGACACCCACCTTTGCCGAGGATTTGGTGCGGCAGGCAGCCCATCCTACCGTGAGGTTTTCAATGAAGAATATTATATCTGATCGAGCTGGGTTGATCGATGCCAGCGGAATACGTAAGGTTTTTGCTTTGGCTGCACAGATGAAAGATCCTGTGAACTTTTCTATAGGTCAGCCTGATTTTGATGTTCCCGACCCTATTAAAGCCGCAGCGGTCGATGCTATCAACAGCGGGTGCAACTCGTATTCGCAGACGGCAGGCGATGCCGAACTTCTGGAAAAGCTTACAGTAAAGGTGTCGGCGGAGACAAGGATCGATGACCCTTCGGTGCTGGTTACCAGCGGTGTTAGCGGGGCGCTTTTGCTGCTTTTTATGGCGATAACCAACCCGGGCGACGAGGTTATTATGGCTGACCCGTATTTCGTTATATATAAGCATCTTATCCGGATGATGGGCGGTAAATGCGTTTTTGTCGACAGTTATCCTCATTTTAAGCTGCCGATTGAGGGTATCGAGGCGGCTATAACGGACAGAACAAAGCTGATAATTCTTAATTCCCCGGCGAATCCTACCGGTGCGGTTTATACCGAACAAGAGGTTAAGCAGATTGCCGGGATCGCCAGGAAACATGATGTTCTCGTTATGAGCGATGAAATTTATGATACATTCTGCTATGACGGTAAGTGTCCCAGTATCGCGGCGCATTACGAAAAGACGATCCTGCTTAAGGGGTTCAGCAAGGCCTATGCGATGACGGGGTGGCGGATGGCTTATGCGGCCGGCGGTGACGCGGTTAAGCATATTCTTGAGCAGATGACGAAAATCCAGCAGTATACTTTCGTTTGTGCGCCCGCTCCGTTCCAGAAAGCTGCGATCAAGGCTCTGGATGTGGACATGAGTGATTATGTGAATAATTACAGGCGAAAACGGGATATGATATTTGAAGGTCTCAGCGGTAAATTTCAGATCACTAAACCCGGCGGGGCGTTCTATACTTTTGTTAAGGCTCCGGAATCGGCGAGAAACGCCACCGAATTTGTCGAGAAGGCGATTGCCAATAATGTGCTGATAATTCCCGGAAATGTTTTCAGCGAGAGGGATTCGCACTTCAGGATCAGCTATGCAACGACCGATGAAAAGATAAAGTTGGGCGTGGAAATTTTGAATAGTATTGCTTAGCTTAAATTTGGCGGTTTTGTTTATAGCGGCGTGATTAATTACGAATGACGAATGACGAATTGAGGAAGCCGCTTTTGGCGGTGCTGTTTTATTTATAAAGATTGAAAATAATTCTTGTCATTTTTGGTATTTGGAGGTAAGATTCAGATCATGGATGATTTGGAGCAAAAAAATATTGGTCGTTTTACGATTGCAGCTTTGATTTTGCTTGCTGTGTTTAGTATTAGTGTAATTTTCGGGCTTAACGAATCTCAAGCGTCCGGGGGGGGTAAATCTCCTGCTGTTTCCAAAAAAACCGGCGAGCCTGTCGAATCTGTTGCCGCAGTTATTTCCTGCAAGGGTATGATTGATGACGGACTGCTCAAGTCTATCGAGCGGCGAAGCGAGGAAGCTATCGCAATGGGGGCTTCCTACCTTATTTACGAAATGGATACCTATGGCGGGCTTGTTATCAGCGGCCATGAGATATCCGACTACCTTATTCTCAACGCAGGCAAAAAAGCTCATACCGTCGCTTATGTTCCGACGAAGGCTATCTCTGCCGGTGCGATGATCAGCGTTGCCTGCAAAGATATTATAATGGTAAAGGGCACGCTTATCGGCGACTGCGCACCGATCACTATGGGAGCCGAGCTTAAGGGCACAGAACGCGAGAAATCCGAAAGCTTCATACGCGGTATATTTTCGCGGTCCGCCGAGGCTAACGGTTATCCCGAGGCCCTCTTGAAGGCAATGGTTACCCAGCAGATCGAGGTATTTCGGGTTAAGGAAAAATCGTCGGGGGAATTTAAGTTTTTCGAGGCCGACGATATGCCTACGGACCCGAATGCGTGGGATCTTAATAATAAAAAGTTAGTCGTCAGCGATACAGAAATACTTACTTTGACGGACAAGCAGGCAAAAGAGTATGGAATATCCAGGGCAATTGTCGACGATCTTGACGGGGCGCTGGCATTTTTTGAAGGACGTGACAATGTCATATTTCCCAAGAAACCTGTCGTGATGGAGATGCTCTGGTCCGAACAGATGGTTCGGTGGATCAGTTCGCCTGCGGTTATGGGTGTGCTTGTTTTGCTTGCGATGCTTGGGGCGTATATCGAGCTTAATACGCCTGGGCTTGGATTGCCCGGCCTGGTGGCGGTTATTTGCGTTGTTATTATTATCGGCAGTAAGTTTCTCGTTGGCCTTGCCAATTGGCTTGAGGTGGCCATCTTTGTCGTTGGTATTATTCTTTTGCTTGTTGAGATTTTCGTTATCCCCGGTTTTGGTATCGCCGGTATTACCGGTATCGCGTGTATTATCGCCGGCGGGTTCGGGATGCTTGTCAAGAACGATCCCGGCGAGATTCCGTGGCCGGACTGGAAGGTCGGCGGGTGGGATCTGATACTCGACAGTCTTGTCGGGGTATCGCTCGGATTTGCCGGTTTTATATTCGTTGCAATACTTTTCGCGAAATATCTGCCGAAAATTTCGTTTTTTAATCGGCTGACGCTTGAGGCGGTTAGCAAGGGCGGAGCGACGGCACCGATAATGACAACAACTCCCGGCGATAAATCGATCGGGCTAAATGTCGGCGATATCGGGGTTGTCGTCGCTACATTGCGACCGGCAGGTCAGGCAAAGTTTGATAAAGCTATCGCCGATGTTGTTACAGAAGGTGAGTATGTCGAAAAGGGCGAATCTGTTGTGATCGTTGAGATTTATGGTAATCGTGTTGTTGTGCGAAAGGCAAATTAAGGAAACTTATGTGGTTTGCAATTTTACTTGGTATATTTTTGATAATGCTGGCGGCTTTTCTGCTGGTTATTGAGATATTCGTTCCGAGCTTTGGCGTGGTTACGTGCTGCGCGATCGCTTCTCTGGTTGGCGGGATTTGGCTGTTCTTCGGGCAAGGTCCGGCGGTTGGATGGACAGGCGTGGGGATATCTGTGGTTATCATGCCTGTCGTCTGGATCATCACTTACAGGATGTTTCCGAAGACGTCGTTCGGCAAAAGCGTGTCGCTGGAGGGGCCAAAAAGGCAAAAGGGCGATGCAATACCGGATACGCCGAACCTGGCGAAGATGCTTGGCGAAACGGGCGTGGTTATTTCGCCGCTTCGACCGGTTGGGATGTGCGATTTTGGCGGCGAAAGACTCGAATGTGTCGCCGAGAGGGGTTTCGTAGAAAAGGGTGTAAAGGTGACGGTCATTCGTGTCGAAGGGACACAGTTGACCGTTAGAATAATGGAAGATGAATAATTTTATAAACGCCTTTGGCGGAGTCTTTTGAATTTTAAACAGTTACTTCTATTTGTTTTTACTTAATTTTTTGAAAGGGTATGATATGGATTTTGGATTTTCAATTTTAGCACTTAGCGGCTTGCAGATCGGCATTGTTGCCGTATGCGGTGTTCTTGGTTTAATATTTTTTCTGATTGTGCTGGCGTTCGGCAGGTTGTGGCTGCAGGCGGCGCTTTCCGGTGCGAAGGTAACCATCGGCGAGTTGATCGGCATGATGCTTCGTAAGGTTAACGCCAGGACTATTGTGTTAAGTCGTATTACGGCAGTTCAGGCCGGAATCGATATTAGTCAGCGTCAACTGGAAAGTCACTACCTTGCCGGCGGGCGGGTTCCTAATGTTGTTCGTGCTCTTATCGCGGCGAACCGCGCTAATATTGAATTGTCGTTTAATGTGGCGACTGCTATCGACCTTGCCGGGCGTGATATTCTCGAAGCTGTTCAGACGAGCGTAAACCCCAAGGTTATCGATTGTCCGGCCGCGGCATCGGGTAAGTCGACCGTTGACGCTGTAGCGCAGGACGGTATTCAGTTAAAGGCTAAGGCGCGTGTGACCGTTCGCGCGAATATCGACAGGCTTATCGGTGGTGCGACGGAAGAGACTATTATCGCTCGTGTAGGCGAAGGTATCGTTACGACTATCGGTAGTGCGATCAACCATAAGAGTGTTCTGGAAAATCCGGATAATATTTCCAAGGCAGTTCTATCCAAGGGCCTTGATGCCGGTACCGCTTTTGAGATTCTTTCCATCGATATCGCTGACGTTGACGTCGGTGAAAATATTGGTGCCCAACTGCAAAAGGCGCAGGCCTACGCCGACCAGGAACGTGCAAAAGCCGAAGCCGAAAAACGCCGCTCGATGGCTATCGCCCGTCAGCAGGAAATGGTGGCGCTTGTCCACGAAAACCGGGCGAAGGTCGTTCTCGCCGAAGCTGAAATTCCAAAGGCCATGGCTGAGGCGTTCAGGAGCGGCAACTTCGGGATCATGGATTACTACAGGATGAAAAATATCCAGGCCGATACGTCCATGAGAGATTCTATCGCAGATACTGGAAAGAAACAAGACTAACCAAAATGACTGAAGGTCATTTTGGAATGTATAATGATTATTGTATAATGTTTAATGGTTGATACGCCCATTCCGTCCTTGTTTCGCTGCGACGCGACAGGACGGGCGTGGCTATATTAGATTTAGTAAGGGAGTTTTTTATGAATATTCTCTCTGGATTATTTATTCTTGCTGCTAGAGATGGCGGCCGTGATTTCAGCTGGGTTGTGCCTGTTGTTTTTGTTGTTATCTGGATAATCAGCGGGGTCGGTAAGGTTATTGCCGCTGCGAGACAGGATCGCAAGCAGCGTGAAAAGCAAAGATCGGCCGGCGGTCAGCGGGAAGCTAAGATGCGTTATAAGCCGATCCCGGGTTCTTCTGCGCCTGAACCGCAGCGGCGTGACAGGTCCATGTCGCAGACAGCGCCGATTGAGCGGGTTCGTGATAAGAAGCCTGCCTACGATCATGTTCGTGATGAAATGCCTGATGCCGAGCAGTTTAATCGTGAGCCAAAGCATCAAGGGACCATTGCATCTTTGAAGAAGGCAATGCATGACGCAATGGAAGAGGCCCAGATGCAGAAGGCAAAGCGGGTGGCTATTAAGGCTGAGGCGACGCGAAGGCCTAAAAAAGTTCAGCGAAAGACGACGCGGAAAGTTCCGGCGGCACCGAAACCGATGGCCAAAGAGCCTGTCATGGAAGTTGAAGTTTTGCCGCAGGAAGGTTCGGTGCTTCGGGAACTGCTCGAGAAAGACAATATTCGCAAGGCGATTATTTATTCGGAAATACTCGGCAAACCGCTGGCGATGAGAGAATCGTAAGTCATTACCCTTCAGCTATAAGTTTTAATTTGATAACTATCGGCCCGCTTTTTTTGTTTGGTGGTTATTCCTATATCACCTGCTGAAGGTCTTCCATTACGTTGAATTGTGGTGAGTACTGGCGTATGTAATAGAGTGAGTATGAACGCATGAAAACTGTTAGCGGGAGCATTAGGACCGATCCGATGTATGGAATGGCCAGGATGCACCCGGCCATGCAGCATGTGATAAGGACGATTATAAAAGTAATGCTCGAAATCGCGATACCTATTACGATCTGAAATAGTATGTAAAGTGTGAAGTTGCCCTTGTTGGAGGTCAGTACCGGCCAGAAGTGCCTCCAGGCCTCAACGCATGTGCACCTATGACGGTACATGATCGGGACGACGAAATCTTTCGTGAATTTCAAGGTCAGTGCCGATGCCAAAAACAAGCATAGAAGGAAGCAGATAAGAAATATCAAAAGCACTACACCCAGAATTACTCTCTCTTGCCCTTTTATTAGCATAGCCGACAGGAATCCTGCCCCGCCAGTGATTGCAAGTATAAAGAAGACTATTATCCCAACGGACAAACGGAAAAGCAAGAGGCTGTTGGCCTCGTTGCGGTAGTTTGACCAGGGTACTTTGATCTCGGCGGTATTTTTTGCCACGCAATGCAGGAACATGAACCGGCCGCGGCTGGAGAGCCAGCAGAAAAGGACGGCAAGGGCTATAAACAAGACTATTACAATTGCGGCGATAGTAATTATAAGGGGCAGGTTGTTTGAGATCGTATTTTGAATGTTTTGAGAATTTCCGTTGCTGTAATTTCCTCCTGGATTAAAGTTTGCGCTGCCTCCCTGTCCGAGAAATGCCAGGAATGCACAAAAACCGATCACAAACCATTTCGACATGTCAAAAGGTGAAAATAGAATGACCTTTGTTCTTTCTATTGCCTCGCTTATCGGGTCTATGACACTGATGCTGATTTGTTGGTGTTCCTGCATCCAATTTTCCTCCTGTTTAAAGTATGGAATAAGCTTTCTGATTATTTTTTTGCCTTATGGCAGTTTATAGGCTTTTAGATTGATTATTTTTTCGTTAACGATGCCGAAGTATTCGTTTGCCTTTTGCAGTGACGCGCTTACTTCGTTTGCGTATCCGTCTGTCGATGCCGACCATGCCCGGTTTATAGCGCGCTCTGCCGAGGCGAAATAACTCATCGCGTCGGCGTATTCCTGCAAGCCGTATACCTGTGCAATCGCCTGCCGGGCGTCGACGAATTTGATAATGTCAGTTGTGAAAAGTTCGTCGATCTCATTGCGTACATGATAGGTGTCCATCGAATCAATGCCCGCGCAAAGCGAGGAAATCTTGTTTGCAATTGACGCGATGCTTGTTTCGATGTCTGTCATGCGGCCGGTGATCTTGTCTTCGGATGTGTGGTGGGCGTGTTCGTATATGCGAACCAATACAACGCCGACAATCCCGACAGCAAGGGCCGGTATGAAGTATTTCCATACGACCAGTTCCTTGTCTGTTACCGCATAAAGAGCGGCGACGAGAAAACCAAGTGAGATAAGTAAGTATCCAATTATTTTCATAATATTATTCCTTTACCGGATTAACCGGCGATAACGTAGTAAAGCGCAAATCCGACGCCAACGAGGGCCTCTCCTACGATGAGACCGGCGGCGACCGGTATGCCTGATTCTTCACTGAATTTTTTGCCTTTTACTTTGTCGACGATTATTCTTAAAAGTGTTCCGATGGTGTAAGTCAGCACGATATTGAAGGGCAGGTAAAATCCAAGCCCTACCATTATTCCTAGTCCACCGCTGGCTGCGCTGCTTAACATTATGCCAAGTGAGGTTCCCGCAATATATTTCATAAGCGGTATGTCGCCGCCCTGTATTCCCTGTATCATGCTTGCAAGCACCTTGCCCTGTGGTGCCGGGAGTTTTTCGCTGCCGAGTCCGTATGCTTTGTCCAGGACGAAGATCATAACTATAATCAGTATCGGCCCGAGCCAGACTCCGAGCAACTGTCCGTAGCCCTGCATCCTGGGGCTTGCTCCTACGAGGTATCCGGTTTTCATGTCCATCATCAGGTCGGTTGCCTGTGCCATCGCTACACATGCGGCTGCTCCGACTGTTATCGAGGCGATGATAGACCCCGAATCTGATATTCCGCTGCTGATTACGACAAGTATTGTCACGGCGATCAGGGTCATTCCACTAAGCGGCGACCAGTTTGTCCGGCCGATGCATTCGGAAAGTATTACGCCCGCGACCCATATCCAGATCGTTCCAAAGACCGCCATCAGCGCTCCGCGTGCGATGCCTACTTCGCTGGTTGACAGGATCGCGGTGATAAACAATGCGACAGCGGCGCCTGCGATACCGAAGTACAAAAGTTTGATCGGCATTTCGTCTTTGGACAGCGACGACCCCTTTGCCGACATCATGCTTTTGACGGCGCCTTTAATCAGCGGAAAGGCCAGGACTATTCCGGTCATCGCGCCGCCTATGAGCATTCCAATCCCGAGCGGTCTGTAAAGGTCCTTGCCGAGATACGTCGGCATGGTCCTGCCCAGTCCGGTAAGCTTTTGTGGTGTTGGTAGAAGTTCCATGGCGTTTAGGACCGGTGCCAGAATCCAGTAGCATACAAATCCGCCGATAATAAAGCTCAGTCCACCTTTGCCGGCAATAAAGCCAAC